>NZ_JBFUAT010000020.1:0-91137 GCF_056406135.1 Luteibacter sp. P1_D3
CACAAGGACAAGGTCGACGGCTTCGTCGACTCGACCTCGTCCTCGCGTTACTACCCGCGCCTTGCGATGGGTTCGCTGGAGCTGTCGACGATCGACAAGCTGCAGGCCTTCGCCGAAAAGAACATCGCGCCGACCTCGCGTCGTGATGCCGAAACCGCCGTGGCCACCATCCGCTATCGCAACATGGTGCGCACGCAACGCCTGCCGGCCGTCGATGCCTGGTTGAAAAAGAACGGCTGATAAGTCGTCATGAGTGTTTAGCCGCCGGCCTTCGGGCCGGCGGCTTTTTTATGCGTAAGCGGGTAGCTGCTGCGCAGCTCATGTCCAGGCGGCTCCGCCGCAAGAGCCGGGAAGGTCGCTCCCTGTAGGAGCCGATTCATCGGCGATCGGGTGCTAGCCTCATGATCGGGATATGGCCCGCAACCCGATCCGTCTAAACTGCCCACCACCTAACGCCGGACCCTTCGCAATGAACCATCGCGTCGCCCGCAATATCCTGTGGGCCTGCCTCACCATCGCGCTCGCCCCCACCGCCTGCGCCCACGGCGACACCATCCCCGTCCACCCCTACCGCGTCGTCCACACCTATCCCCACGATCCCACCGCTTTCACCGAGGGCCTCTTCTACGAAGACGGCTACCTTTACGAGAGCACCGGTGAGTTCGTCGGTGCCGGCGTGCGCAAGGTGAAGCTGGAGACGGGCGAGATCGTGCAGCGACGCGACACACCGGCCGGCTACTTCGGTGAGGGCATCATCGCGTCAGGCCAGCGCATCCTGCAGCTGTCCTGGCAGCAGGGTGTCGGCTTCATCTACGACAAGGCCAGCTTCAAGCTGATCGACCAGATCCGCTATCCCGGCGAGGGCTGGGCGATGACGCGCGATGCCAATCACATCTACATGAGCGATGGCACGCCGGTTATTCGCATTCTCGATCCGCAGACCTTTGCACAAACCGGGTCGATCCCGGTCACGGCGAACGGCGAGCCGTTGCAGCAGATCAATGAGCTGGAGTGGGTGAAGGGGAAGATTTACGCGAACGTCTGGCAGACGGCGCGGATTGCGGAGATCGATCCGGCGACGGGACATGTCGTGGGGTGGATCGACATGACGAAGTTGGTGCAGGCGCAGACGGTGGGGGATCCGGAGAATGATGTTCTCAACGGGATCGCTTATGACGCGGGGCGGGATCGGTTGTTTGTGACCGGGAAGCGGTGGCGGTCGGTTTATGAGATCAGGGTTGGGAAGTGAACTAGGCTTCGCAGGCGTCCATGAGGGCATCGCGGAAGCAGGGGGCATCGACGAGTTTGGCGGCCAGGGTGCCTTTGAAGGCGTCGCCGAGGCCGCAGGTGCCGGCGCGGTAGACGTCCGCCGAGTCGCCGTGGCGATCGGTGCCGTGGGAGACCAGGCAAGTCTTGTCGAGCGAGACGACGACGGTGCCGGCACAGAGGCGGCGGGCGAGGGCGTTGATCGTGGTGTCGTCCATGCCGGTCACCGTGCTGGCGGTGACGTCGATGGAGAGGAAGCGTCCGCAGCAGCGCGCGAACTCGTGCAGGCTGAGCAACAGGACATCCGTGCTCGCGAACTCGCGCACGGACAGATCCGGTGGCAACGGGCCCGGATCGAGAATGCGCAGCAGGCGCTTCTCACCGGCCAGCTCCAGCGTGGCGGCGACGGTGTCGATGTTCGCTTCGGCAGAAATCAACATCACCTTGGCGCTGTCGAAAAGATCCGACTGCGCGGCGACGAAGTCCGCTTCGAGAAAGGCGTTGGCACCGGAGGACAGCGCGGAAATCGTCTGCCCCTTCGCATCGACGATCAGCGCCGTGCGTCCCGTACGTACACCGGTCGTCACCTGCCAGCGTGCATCGACCAACGGCGGCAGGCCGGACGGATCGATCACGTCGTCGCCAATGGCGGCAATCAGGCCGACCGCGACGCCCGCATGCGAGGCCGCCACCGCCTGATGAAAGGCCTTCCCGCCGGGCCGACGCTCGAAAGCATCGGCATAGGCGGGCTCGCCGTTACGCGGCAGCTGCGGCGTCTGCCAGCGCTCTTCTTCGCTGTAACCGCCGATGACGATAAGACGTACGGCGGACATTCCTCAGAACTGCTCGAGCACGCCGGCGATGGTCGCCGTCATGAACGTGGCGATGGAGCCGCCGAGCACGGCGCGCAGGCCGAGGCGGGCGAGGTCGCCGCGACGGTTCGGGGCGAGGCCGCCGATGCCGCCGATCTGGATCGCGATGGACGAGAAGTTGGCGAAGCCGCACAGCGCATACGTCGCGATGAGACGGCTCTGCGGCAGCAGCTGGTCGAGGTGCTTGGCGAGGTCGGCATAGGCGACGAATTCGTTGATCACCACCTTCTCGCCGATGAAGCTGCCGACCAGGGTCGCATCCTGCCAGGGCACGCCGATCAGCCAGGCGATGGGCGAGAGCACCCAGCCGAAGATCGTCTCGAGGCTGAGCTTCACTTCGTGGCCGTTGAGGTTCGTCAGCCAGGTATTGAGGCTGTGATCGCCACCGAGCGTGCCGAGCCACTGCACCGGACCGTTCACCAGCGCGATGAGCGCGATGAAGGCGAGCAGCATGGCGCCGACGTTCATGGCCAGCTTGAGGCCGTCGCCCGCACCCGTGGCAGCGGCGTCGATGACGTTGGCGGTGGTCTTCTCGACGTCGATCTTCACGGTGCCGCGGGTCAGCGGCTCCTGCGTTTCGGGTACGAGGATCTTGGCCAGCACCATGGTGGCCGGCGCGGCCATGACGGATGCGGTCAGCAGGTGCTTCGCATAGAACATGCGCTGCGCCGGATCGTCGCCGCCGAGCATCGCGACATAGGCGGCCATCACGGAGCCGGCGATGTGCGCCATGCCGCCGATCATGACGGTCATGAGCTCGGCCTGGGTCATGCGCTCGATGTAGGGCTTGATGGTCAGCGGTGCTTCGGTCTGGCCGATGAATACGCTGGCGCAGACGCTGGTGGTCTCCGCGCCGGAGACGCGCATCACCTTGGTGATGACCCAGGCCATGCCCTTGACGATCTGCTGCATCACGCCGATGTGGTACAGCACGCCGGTGAGGGCGGCGAAGAACACGATGGTCGGCAGCACCTTCACGGCGAAGATCACGCCGAACTTGGAGCTGTCGAGCAGGCTGCCGAAGATGAAGCGCGAGCCGACGTCGACGTAGTCGAGCAGGTGCACGAAGCCGGTGGCGATGGCGTCGAAGACGTCACGGCCCAGGGGCACCTTGAGCACGACCGCCGCGAAGCCGATCTGCAGGGCGATACCGGTGGCGACGAGTTTCCAGTCGACCACACGCTTGTTGTTCGAGAAACAGAAGGCGATGGCGAGAAGCATCGCCAAACCGAACAGGCCAAAACCTACGTGGCCCAGCAGACCCAGCATCGTGACGTACCCCTATGAAGGCCGGGGGTAGCCCCGTGACCGCTTTATGAGAATTTCAGCAAAGACGGGAGGTTACGGGAGGTGGACTTATCGGGCAAGGTCGCCCGCGAAATTGGCGTTGCGACGGGCCTGGGCTACGCTTGGGCCATGAGCCTCTTCCTGACCATCGCCCTCGTCCATATCGTCGCCCTGATCACGCCGGGGCCCGATTTCTTCTTCGTTTCCCAGCTGGCCGCCAGCCGTTCGCGGCGCGAGGCCCTGGCCGGTGTCGTCGGCATCGGGCTGGGCGTGGCGGTCTGGGCCGCCCTGGCCTTGCTCGGCCTGCATGTGCTCCTGCAACGACTGGCCTGGCTGGAGCGCGGCATCGCCATCCTCGGCGGGGCTTACCTTTGCTGGATGGGTTTCCAGATGCTCCGCGCGGCCTGGCGAGCCAAGCCGGACGCCGAGGCGCCGACGGTGGATGTTCGTGGCTCCAGCCCCTGGAAGGCGCTAGTCCGCGGCCTGGCGACCAACCTGGCCAATCCGAAGGCGGCGATCTACTTCGCGTCCATCTTCTCGGCCTTCGTCGGCGACGAGATGACTGCGGGCGCGCGCTGGGGCCTGTGGGCGATGATCACCGTGGAGGCGATGCTCTGGTTCGCCGTGGTGGCAGGCATCTTCGCCTTGCCGGCCATGCGCCGCGGCTATGTCCGGGCCAGCCGTTGGATCGATGGCGGGGCAGGGGCGATCTTCTCGCTGTTCGGTCTGTACCTGATCTTCGGCCGCCGCGCGGCCTAGTCTTTCTCGAGGTTCTTCGTCACCTGGGCGAGGCTTTCCGCGAGGACAGCCAGGTCCGGTGTGCCCAGGCCTTCGAGTGCGCTGCGTGCGAGGTCGGCGACCAGGGCGCGAACGCGCTCGGCCATGCGCTTGCCGGCCACGGTCAGGCCGATGTCGACCAGGCGGCGATCCGCCTCGTTGCGCACGCGGCGCATCAGTCCTCGCTCGATGCCGGCATCCACCGCATGCGTCACCGTGCTGGCGTTGACGCCGCAGGCGGAGGCCAGTTCGGTGGAAATCATGCTGCCGCGCGTGGCCAGCAGCAGGAGCATGTCGCTCTGCAGGGCCGTGATGCCGAACTCGCGCTGGGCGCGGCGGCCGACCGCATCGCGCAATCGCGAGCCGGCCAGCATGAGGTCGCGGCCAAGGTCGAGCGCAGTGCCACTGTTGTCTTCGTCGTCGCCGCTCATGAGCCTGCCGGTGCCGCGGTCATACGGGGGATTTCCTGCCGCGTGATGTCGGGTCAAGGATACGCAGCGGATGGAATGATGGATTGACTGAAAGCACAATCGTTTGGCGTTTCCGGCCCGCGTTTGTGGAATTCAGTCGGCGGAACGACGCCACGCCCCGGGCGGCATGCCGACCGTGCGGGTGAATACCCGGGTGAAGTGGCTCTGCTCGGCAAAGCCGCAGGCCAGCGCGATATCCGCCAGTGAGAGGTGGTTGATGCGAAGCATGTCCTGGGCGCGCTGGATGCGTCGGTCGAGCAGCCAGCGGTGCGGCGGCTTGCCGATGCTGCGGCGGAACGCCCGCGAGAAGTGGTTGACCGAGAGGCCGCAGGCGTCGGCCACGTCGGAGACCGGGAACGACTGGTCGAGCCGCTCTTCCATATAGGCGATCGCACGACGTTCCTGCCAGCCGGCAAGTCCACCGCGCGGGGCGCCGGGATCGTCGCGGCCCGAGGTACACGGCAGGATGGCGCGGAGGGCAAGCGCGACATGGGCGAGCAACGGGGTATTCGGCACCTCGGTGCGTAGCGTGTCGAAGAGCACCTGGGCCAGGGTATGCACGGCCGGCGGATGAGCGGCTCCGCTCCCGGCCGGATGCTGGCGCCGGAACAGGATCGCTCCCGTGCCTTCGTCCGCCGCGCGCGTGGCCCGGTAGACCAGGAGTAGTTCGTCCTCGAGTCCGTCGACGGCATCGAGCAGGATCTCGGTGACTTCGTCGCGCTGGCGCAGCTCCTGGAGCAGGCTATGTCGTCCTTTCGGTCCGTCACCGCGATCCAGGGCGGCAGAACGCTGCGCCAGGTCGACGATGACCGTGGCCGTATGCGTTGACGTGGCGATACAGGCTGCTTCGGCGCGATACATGGGCCGATCCTCATGGGAAATCGGATGTGGATCGAAGCATTGCGCACGCAAGGATCGGCGCCTACCCCCTAATGGGGTATGTCACGTTTGTGTCACACCCCGTCGACTTCTTTCCGCGTGAGGATGTAGCCCAGGCCACCCTCGCGGAACCAGCGGTAGCCATACGGCTCCAGCAGGATCCGGTGCGTGCTCCGGCCTTCCGGCTCGCTGTGATCGTCCGACAAAAGGTTGACCAGTTTCCCGGCCAGCGTGAAGACCGCCTCGCACGGCGCATCGGAAAGATTGTGCAAGAAGAGGACCGAGTTCCCCCGCCAGGTGTAGCGCAGCATCAGGATGGCGTTGTCGTCGAGTGGCAGCACCTCGAAGTCGCCCCAGGAGACCTCGAGGATTTCCTTGCGCATGCGGATGACCCGTTCCATCCAGTTGAGGAGGGAGCCGGGATCACGACGTTGCTCGGCCACGTTGACGTGGGCAAAGCCGAAGGGGCCCTCCGCGATGACCTTGCTGACGGCGCGCTTCGCGTCGGTGAACCCGGCCAGGCGCTCGGTGGACCACTGCATGGGCGTGCGTGCGCACTCGCGCTCGGGCAAGGAGAGGTCGTCCCCCATGCCGATCTCGTCGCCGTAGCGGATCACCGGCGTCCCCGGCAGTGTCAGCATGAGGCTGTAGGCCAGCTCGAGGCGGCGACGATCGTTGCGCAGCATGGGCGCAAGGCGCCGGCGGATGCCGCGGTCGTAGAGCTGCATGTCCTTGTCGGGACCAAATTCGGCAAAGACCCGTTCGCGCTGGCGCGGGGTCAACCGGCCCAGATCGAGCTCGTCGTGGTTGCGCAGGAACATCGCCCACTGCGCGGTGGCCGGTCGCGGCTTGGTCTTCTCCAGCGCGCCGACCAGAGGACGTACGTCGGCCGCGGCCAGGGCATAGAAGAGATTCTGGTTCACCTGGAAGTTGAACATCATCTGGAGCCGGTCACCGTCGTCACCGAAGTACTCCAGGTCGTCCTTCGGCAGGACGTTCGCTTCGCCCAGGATGATCGCGTCGCCTTGTCGCCACTGCAGCAACTCGCGGAATGAGCGCAGCATGTCGAACTGTTCCTTCGGCTTCTTGACATCGGCACCCTTGGTCGAGATGACGAAGGGCACGGCGTCCATGCGGAAGCCGGAGACACCCAACTGTGTCCAGAAGCCCATGATCTTGAGGATCTCGGCCTGCACATACGGATTGGAGGTGTCGAGATCGGGCTGGAAATCGTAGAACCGGTGGAAGTACCAGGCCTTGGCCTTTTTCTGGTAATTCCAGGTGCTTTTCTGCACGCCGGGAAACACCATGCCTTCGTTTGCATTGGCTGGCCGCGTCTTCGACCACACGTACCAGTCGCGGTACTTCGAGCTGGGATCGCGACAGGCTTCGCGGAACCAGGGGTGCTGGTCCGAGGTGTGGTTCACCACCAGGTCGATCAGCACGCGCATGCCACGTTGATGTGCTGCGTGGGTGAACTCGACGAAGTCGCCAAGCGTGCCGTAGCGGGGATCCACGTTGTAGTAGTCGCTGATGTCGTAGCCGCCGTCCTTGCAGGGCGAGGTCTGGAAGGGCATGAGCCAGACCGCGGTCACACCCAGGCCCTGCAGGTAGTCGAGCCGGCGACCGAGTCCCTGGAAATCGCCGATGCCGTCGCCGTTGGAGTCCTGGAAACTGCCGACGGACAGGCAGTAGATGATCGCGTTCTTGTACCAGAGGTCGTTGATCATGACGGCAGCCGGTGCACGAGGGTGGAGCAAGAGCCTACGAGGTAGCGCGTGAAGGCGTTCCCTACACATCTGCCCTGCTTCTGTACCGGGACGCGCACAGGTTCGAAAGGTACGGGCATGACACAACCGCTGTGGTGGCAAGACGGCGTCATCTACCAGATCTACCCCCGCTCTTTCGCCGACGCCAACGGTGACGGCATCGGGGATCTCGAAGGCATCCGCGCCAAACTCGGCTACCTGGCCGAGCTGGGCATCCGCGCGTTGTGGATCTCGCCGGTCTTTCCCTCGCCGATGGCCGATTTCGGCTACGACGTCAGCGACTACCGGGGTATCGATCCCTTGTTCGGCGACATCGAGAGCATGGACGGGCTGATCGCCGATGCCCATGCCCTCGGCTTGAAGATCATCCTCGACTTCGTGCCGAACCACACCTCGGACCAACATCCCTGGTTTCGCGAAAGCCGGCGCTCGCGCGACAGCGCTTTCCGCGACTGGTATCTATGGCGCGATCCCGCACCGGGTGGTGGTCCGCCGAACAACTGGCTATCCAATTTCGGTGGTAGCGCCTGGGCCTTCGACCCGGTAACGGGCCAGTACTACCTGCACCTCTTCCTCGACAAGCAGCCCGACCTCAACTGGCGCAATCCCGTCGTCCGCGAAGCGATGTACGACGCCATGCGCTTCTGGCTCCGTCGCGGTGTGGATGGTTTCCGCGTGGACGTGCTCTACCACGTCATGAAGGACGCGCAGTTTCGCAACAACCCGGTCAATCCGGCCTACCGCGACGGCATCGACTCCGAGGCGAATCGCTTCCTGCCCGTCCACACGGCCGACTTGCCGGAGGTGCTCGGCGTCGTTACCGCCATGCGCGAGGTGATCGACGAGTTCCCCGAGCGCGTGTTGATCGGCGAGCTTTACCTGCCACTGGAGCGGATCGTCGCTTATTACGGGGAGCACCTCGACGGGGCGAACCTGCCATTCAATTTCCTGCTGATCGGTGCGCCCTGGGAGGCGCGTTACATCGCCAGCCTGATCGAACGCTACGAGGCGGCGTTGCCGCAGGGTGGCTGGCCCAACTGGGTGCTGGGCAATCACGACAAACCGCGCATCGCCTCGCGGGTGGGTGGCCTGCAGGCCCGGGTTGCCGCCGTGCTGTTGCTGACCCTGCGCGGCACGCCGACGATGTATTACGGCGACGAGATCGGCATGCACGATGGTGCGATCGCCGCGGGTCAGGTGCGTGATCCCTTCGAGCTCAACGAGCCCGGCAAGGGTCTCGGTCGCGATCCGCAGCGCACGCCGATGCGCTGGTTTCCTCGCGAAGGCGCCGGGTTCACGCGTGGTATCCCGTGGTTGCCGATCGGCGATCACCTTGCCACCTGCAATGTCGCCAGCGAGGCGGAAGATCATGCGTCCCTGCTGACGCTCTACAAGACGCTGCTTCGCCTGCGTCGTGACAGTCGCGCCCTCAGTGTCGGCCGCTTCCGGCTCCTGGCCGTCGATGACGCGGTGATGGTGTACGAGCGCAGCGACGGCGACGAGCGTTACGTCGTCGCGCTCAACTTCACCGATACCGAGCACAAGCTGCCCGTGCCTTGCCCGGGAACGCTGGTGCTGTCGACGGTGGTCGGCCACTCACTGGCGCTGCTTCGCGCGGGAGAGGCGCGGATCTATCGGGCCTGATCAGAGTATCCAGCGAAGGATAGCGATTACGACGATCAGGATCACCACGCCCGTCACGATGTGACGCAGGTAAGGGCCACCGGTCGCGCCGCCGTCGTAGCTGGCATCGTCGTATTCGTGGGACGCATCGCGGGGATGGCGAACGAAGGGTAGGCGGCGGCGTTTACGGGGCATGGGGAGAATGCTCGTGCTCGGGATGTGTCGGCGCGGTCAAGGCTCAATCGCCGATGCGCGATGTGTTCTTCAGTTCCTCGAGGATCTCCGGCCCACGGACGTCGATATGGTCGAGGTTGTTGACGTAGAAACGCACGAAGGGCTTCTCGGCATCCTTCGGCATCCAGGGCTTGGCCCAGACGAAGACGACACAGTAGCCGTCCGCTTCCGCGATGATCTTGTCGAGGCGTGCGCGCAACAGCTTGCGCACGGGATAGGCGTCGATCTCTTTCGCGGTGAGCGTGATCGTCGGCTTCAGTTCGATGTCGTCATGGCGGAAAGGGCGCGAGAACCGCAGGTAATAACCGCCTTCCTTCGTCGCCCGGAGGGACGCCGTGCCCCACCAGATGGCCCGCGTGTTGAGCTGGTCGGCGGCTTTTTGCCGATAGACATTGCGGAATAGCGCTTCGTAGGTGCTGGTTTCCCCGCCGATCTCCACGAGCGCCTCGGCCAGGTCCTTGTCACGACGATGCTCGAGAAACTTCTGCACCAACGACGAGAGACGGTAGTAGTGCCTCGATCGCGCCCGCAGCCCGGCCCCTGGCGCGGTCCCCATGCCAGCACGGGCATCGGCACCGGACCCAGCCCTCGTAGGAGCCGATTCATCGGCGATAGGGTGCTCGCCAAAACCTGGCCCGCTGCCGCGGGATCGCCGCTGAAGCGGCTCCCACAAGGCATCGGGGGCCGCAGCGTCGGGCTTCGACCCCGCCGGTAGCGAGCGGAAGTGATCGGCAGGCCGTTCGGCTTCGAAGACGTCCGGCCGCTTTTCCGCTTTCGTCTCGCCCTTGCCGTGGGCGATCTCGCAGGTCGCCGCATGGTCTTCGATGCGGCGCGAGCGGAAATAGGGCCGGATGCGAAGGTTTTGCTCGGGTTTGTCGAGGCAGGCGCAGATGAGCGGCGCGGTGCAATCGTGGCCGATGCAGGTGAACCGGGGTGTCGGGTTGAGCAGATCGGCCCAGTAAAGCTCGTAGGCACGCTCGGCGGTGAGGCGTTCGTTGCGTTCGGCGTTGAGCGCTTCTTCGATCGACACGTCGGGTTCCCGGCTTCCCTGATTGGACCTCACTCTAACTGGTAGGAGCCGATTTATCGGCGAACCCGCGGCAGAGGGACAGGTTTTGGCGAGCACCCTATCGCCGATGAATCGGCTCCTACCGAGAGCGGGGCGGGCTCAGAACGCGACGAAGCCGGCGGCGACCTCCAGGCCTAGGTCTACTTTCACGCCGCGCAGGAAGGCCAGCACTTCCTCGTAGCGGCCGGACTCGACCAGGACTTCGGCGGTCTGCAGGTCCAGGTGCTCGATGGGATCGTCCCGGTACCAGGCGATGCGGCGGGCTTCGTCCGGTTCGACGCGCGCGGCCTCGCGCAGCACCTGCCAGGCGTGGGATTTCCGCGCCGGACTATCGGCGGCGGAACGGATATCGACAATCTGTGCGTACGACATACCCATAACCTCGTTGCGGCGCCGAACCATCGCTCACACGCGCTCTCGACGACCAGCGTGCCTATCTATCCCTTCCCGATGCTTTCGTGCAGGAGCTATCCCAATGGCAAAAGTCCTCGTTCTCTACTACTCGGCTTATGGCCACATCGAAAAAATGGCCAACGCCGTGGCTGAAGGTGCGCGCGACGCCGGTGCGCATGTCGACATCAAGCGCGTGCCCGAAACCGTTCCCGACGATGTTGCAAAAAGCTCACATTACAAACTCGATCAGGCTGCTCCGATCGCGCGCGTCGACGAACTGGAATCCTACGACGCGATCATTATCGGCACCGGTACCCGCTACGGCCGCATGACCTCGCAGATGGCCAGCTTCCTCGACCAGACCGGCCCGCTGTGGGCACGTGGCGCGCTCAACGGCAAGGTCGGCGGCGCCTTCGCGTCGACGGCGACGCAGCACGGTGGTCAGGAAACGACCCTGTTCTCGATCATTACCAACCTGTTCCATCTGGGTCTGATCCCGGTAGGCCTGCCCTACAGTTTCCAGGGTCAGATGAAACTGGACGAAGTGACCGGTGGTTCGCCTTACGGAGCTACGACCATCGCCGCGAGCGACGGTTCCCGCCAGGTCAGCGAAAACGAACTCGCTGGCGCGCGCTTCCAGGGCAAGCACATTGCCGAGGTCGCCACGAAGCTGTTCGGTTAGCGATTACGCTTCCTGCCACTGCGAACGCCGCCAATGGCTCGGGCTCTGTCCGACCAGGCGGCGGAACAGGTTGCACAGATGGGCCTGGTCCGAGAGGCCGCAGGCGAGGGCGATCTGGCTGAGCGGTTCGCGGGTCTGCAGCATCAGGGTCTGCGCCCGCTCGACGCGGCGACGCATGATGTACGCATGCGGCGGATCGCCGAACGTGTCCTTGAAGGCGCGACAGAAATAGCTGCTGGACAGCCCGGCGATCGTGGCCAGGTGGTCGATGGTGATCGCGAAGCCAAGGTTTTCCTCGACATGGCTGGCGACCCGGCGTGCCTGCCACGGAGCGAGGCCGGCACCGACGCGGCGACGCGCCGACGCAGCGGTTTCCGTGTGACTTTCTTCGCGGTCCAGCAGGGCGGCGACCCGGGCGACACACGCGCGGGTGGTGGCCAGGTCGGTCTCGACCGCGGTCAGGGCCTGCTCGAGCAGGCGGGCGACGGTCGGTTCCTGCTCGGCGGCGGGGGCTTCGATGGCGAAGGGCGCAAGGGCATGCATGGCCTCGGCGGTGCGTGCACCACCGGTCCCGGCGAACGTATGGGTTTCGTATCGCATCAGCGTGAGCTCCACGGCAACGGGCGTGGGCGGTCTGCCCACGGTTGCAGCCTAGCCGCGATGCGGGGGTGTACTGAATTCTACAAAGGGACTGTAAAGCTCATACCAAAGGGTTAAACCTGCTGTTCTGCGAATATCTTGTAGCTGTCGTGCCGTAACGGTCAAAAACCATCACCGGCGTGCAAGACGGTCTGACGTCATTCGGACACGCTTCAGGCCGAATCTGCACAAGACGAACGGGCCGAGTCAAAGCGATGCCACCTTACCGACCCTTGCAAGCCACTGCCGGCGGCTCCTTCATCGGGCCACGCCGGGCCGTGGCTGGCCTGCTGATGGCCGCGGGAGGCCTGCTTTCGCTCGCCGTTTTCCTGGTCGATACCTTCACCGCGCTTCAGGGCGCCGTGGCCGTGGTGTACCTGGTCGTGGTGCTGCTGGTGGCGGCCAGCGGCAGCCGCCGCGCCATCGGTGGTGCCGCCTTCGGTTGCATGGGCCTGACCATCGTGTCCTTCGTCCTGGGCCACGGGTGGCCGGAACTGGACGCGGCCATGCTGCGCTGCCTGGTCAGCCTCTCCGCGATCGCGATCACCGCGGTCCTGTCGCTGCGTGCGCGTGATCGCATGGCGACCATCGCCGGCCAGGCCCGCCTGATCGAACTCACGCACGACTCGATTTTCGTGCGCGACATGGACGATGTCATCGTTCTGTGGAACACCGGCGCCGAGCAGCTCTACGGCTGGACGGCGAGCGAAGCCATGGGGCATCGCGCCACGGACCTGCTCGGCACCGCGCTGCCCGGTCATCACACCTGCGTGGACGCCGCGCTGTTCAGCACCGGGCGCTGGGAAGGCGAGGTGTCCCAGCGTCACCGCGATGGTCGCCTCGTGATCGTTGCCGCCCGTTGCGCGCTGTTGCGTGACGATCGCGGCAAGGCGCGGGTGATCCTCGAGGCCGGCACCGACGTGACGGCACGCCGCGCCGCCGATGCGGCCCTCGGCGAGAGCGAGCGCCGGTACCGCAGCATGTTCGAGAAGGCCCGTTTTTCCTTCTGGGAGGAAGACTGGACCCTTGTCATGGCCCGTATCGCCATCTTGCGCGAGGAGGGCGTGACCGACCTGGCCGCTTACCTTCAGGCCCACCCCGCCTTCGTCCGCGAATGCTGTGCCCTGGCCCTGGTCACCGACGTCAACGACGCCACCGTGCGCATGCTGGGTGCCCGCGCCCGCGAGGACCTGATCGGCCCGCTGGATCGTTTCCTGCCTGCCACGGACACCACCTTCAGCCGGGTGATCCTGACCATCGCGCAGGGCGGCGGCGTGGCGGAGGGCGAGACCCATCTCACCAACCTCAAGGGCGAGCGGCTCACCGTGCTGTTCGCGCTGAACATGCCGCTCGGGCCGACACGCTTCGACCGCGTCCTAGTCAGCGTGGTCGACATCACCGACCGCAAGCGTGCCGAACGCGCCCTGATGGCCGTCCAGTCGGAGCTGGCCCAAGCTGCCCGCATCACGGCACTGGGCGAGATGAGCGCGTCGATCGCCCACGAAGTGAACCAGCCGCTGGCCGCCATCGTGACCCACGGCGAAGCCAGCCTGCGCTGGCTGCGCCGCCCGGTGCCGGACCTGCATGAGGCCTGCGACGCGATCGAGCGCGTGGTGCGCGATGCGCGACGGGCGAGCGAGGTGGTCCACCGCGTGCGCAGTCTGGCCAGCAAGGAACCAAGGCAGCACGTCCGCTTCGACCTGGCGGCCCTGGTTGCCGAATGCGCGCTGCTGCTCGAAGGCGAGCTGGCCCAGCATCACATCATGCTGAGTGTCGACATCGCCCCCGAAGCGCCCTCGCCCCGCGGCGATCGCGTGCAATTGCAGCAGGTGGTGCTGAACCTGATGGCCAATGCGATTCGCGCGATGTCCTGCGTGCCCGGATCGCGCACGCTCGTTCTACGCGCCAGGCCCGATGGCGAAGAGGGCATCCTGGTCGAGGTCGAAGACAGTGGTACCGGCATCCCCGAGGACATCGCCGTCCATCTGTTCGACGCCTTCGTGACGACACGGGGCGGCGGCATGGGCATGGGTCTTGCCATTTGCCGCTCCACCGTGGAATCTCATGGCGGGCGCCTTTGGGCGACGAACCGCCCCGAAAGCGGGGCGACTTTTCACTTTACGCTGCCGGTCACGGTAGCCGAGGAGGCTGGCGCGTGACCCGGATGCCTCCCCCGATGACTCCGCCTTTGGCACCCGTCGTCTGCATCGTCGACGACGATGCCGCCGTTCGCGAAGCCCTCGACTCCCTGTTTCGTTCGGTGGGCCTCAATGTGGCCGCCTTTGGCAGCGCCGCCGATTTCCTGGCCCGCGACAATGCCAATGCACCCGGTTGCCTCGTCCTGGACGTGCGCCTGCCCGGGGTCAACGGGCTGGATTTCCAGGCCCAGCTGGCGGCGATGGACAACCCCCTGCCGATCGTCTTCATGACCGGGCACGGTGACATTCCCATGTCGGTGCGGGCCATGAAGGCGGGCGCGCTCGACTTCCTGTCCAAACCGTTCCGCGACCAGGACATGCTCGACGCGGTGAGCATGGCGATCGAGCGTGACGCGGTCGGGCGGCGCGATGCCGACGCGATCGGTGCGCTGCGCCTGGCCTATGCCTCGCTCACCCCGCGGGAGCGCGAGGTCATGCACCACGTCACGGCCGGGTTGATGAACAAGCAGGTGGGCGGCCTGTTGGGCCTGTCCGAGATCACCGTGAAGATCCATCGCGGCAACGTCATGCGCAAGATGGCGGCCCGTTCGCTCGCTGAGCTGGTCCGCCAGGCCGAGGCCCTCGCCGCCCATCCGTGACCCCAAGGGGTCACCGACCGCACACCTCCKTATGATTCCCATCGCGGGGCAGGGGGCGCACTGTAGGCCGGCACGATAGTGCTGGATGAGGACGACAGCTTGGCCGCGAACAGGATTGTGGCGATCGTTGACGACGACGAAGCGGTCCGGCAGGCGACCGCCAGCCTCGTGCGATCGCTGGGACATGAGGTGCGAGGCTTTGCTTCCGCTGAAGACTTCCTCCGCCCCGGTAGCGACGAGGGGATCGATTGCCTCGTCACCGATGTCCACATGCCAGGTATCGACGGCACCGATCTTCAGCGCCGCCTGATCGAGCGCGGGCGCACCTATCCCATCGTCTTCGTCTCCGGTTTCCTCGACGATGCCGTGCGCGAGAGCGTCATGGCCGCCGGCGCCTTCTGCTACCTCGGCAAACCGTTCCAGGGGGATACCCTGGTGACGTGCCTGGAGCGAGCCCTGTCCCGCTCCCACAACTAGGGCTGCCTTGTCCTGCCTTTGTAGGAGCCGATTCATCGGCGATCCCGCGGTAGCGGGCCAGGTCATGGCAAGCACCCATTCGCCGATGCATCGGCTCCTACACAAAGCGGTGTCCGGCGGTTACGCTCCGCGGCATGACACTCATCCTGTTCCTCCTTCTGGTTCTCGTCGCCCTCGTGCTGCTCTGGACCCGTCGACCACGGGCCGGCTCGGCGTGGCTCGTTATCGCCATCGCCTGGCTGTTCTTCGCCGGGTGCGGTCCGCTCACCGGCATGCTGCTGGGTAATCTGCAGTCCGGCTTCGCACCGGACGTCGCACACTGGGGCCAGCGCAACGTCATCATCCTGCTCGGTGCGGGCACCGTGCGCAGCGGCGCGGGAGCGATCGAACCCAGCTTGTACGCCAACGGGCGCATCCTGCGCGCCGCCGAACTCTATCGTTCGTGTAAGGCCACGGGCGGCGACTGCAAGGTGGAAGTGAGCGGTGGCGATGCCATGAAGCTCAAGCAGGCCGAGGCGGATGTGTACGCGATTTCGCTGGATCGGCTCGGTGTGCCGCGCGCGGACATGCTCCTCGAAGCGCAGAGCATGAACACCTTCCAGAATGCGCAGTTCACCAAGCCCTTGCTGATGAGCTACGGCGCCGACAAGGTGGTGCTGGTGTCGTCCGCGGTGCACCTGAAGCGGGCGGTCCTGTACTTCGCGCACTTCGCCATCCACGGCGAACCGGTGCGCGGCGATTACGTCACCGCGCGCTACGACTGGTTGCCGGGCTCGGACAATCTCTCGTATGCGGACTTCGCCATTCACGAATACGTGGGCATCGCCCGGTACCACTTCTATAACGCCATGGGCTGGAATGTACCGAAGATTCCTGAAGAAAGCGTGACCGCGCAGACACATACGTAACAATTGGCGCTTTATGCTGCCTCACCGTCCAACACGGACAGCGAACCCCAGGAGATGCCCGTGAAGTCTCGTTACATCCTTGCCGCACTGCTCGCTACCGCTACCGCTGCCGTCGCCCCGGCCGCCGTGTTCGCCCAGCAGGCCGCCCCAGCGGACCAGTCCGCACCGGCCGCCAACCCGGCCTCGCAGATTCCTGCCGCGGACAAGCAGGCCATCCAGAACTACAACCTCAACGACGACGTCTTCAACCGCATCGTCAAGGTGTCGCAGGAAGCGAAAAAGGACGGCATCAAGCCGAAGGACGCCAAGACCGATTTCTCGAAGATCCATTCGCTCGACGACCTCGCCGCGCAGATCACCGCCGCCGATCCGCGCATCGAGCCGCTGATCAAGAAATACGGTTTCACGCCGCGTGAGTTCCTGCTGGCCAACCTGGCCGTGACCAATGCGGCGATCGCCTCGGAAGCGAAGAACAATCCGCAGATGGCGGCCTACGTGGACCAGTCGAAGGTGAACCAGAAGAACGTGGCCTTCTACGAATCGCACAAGTCGCAGATCAACGCTCTGATGAACGAAGACGCGCCCGGCAACTAAGCGGGATCTTTGCAAAAGAAAAGGCGAGACTTTCCAGTCTCGCCTTTTCTTTTGCGCTAGGGAGCCAAAGCGGCCCCGAAGGGCCGCCACGGCGTTTTAGTGCGTACCGTGCAGCGCGTGCTTGAGATCGCGCATCTGGTCGTGGCCGCTCTTCACCGAGACGTAAGCCTCGTTGATCAGCGAGCGCGTGCCGGCGGTGACGTCGGTGTCCTTGAGGGCGTCTTCGTACTTCGCCTTGATGTGGTCTTCGCCACGCTCGACTTCGTCGACGATGGCCGTATCGTCCTTCGAGCTCATCTTGGCGCGCAGCTCGACGAACATGCGGTGCGCCTTGGCGAGAACGGTGCCGTCGTCTTCCGGCGTGCCGCCGAGCGAGCTGACCTGCTGCTGCAGGCGCTGGGCGACCTGGCGACGCTCGGCAGCACGGCTCTGGAACGATGCAGCATAGCGGGTGTTGTCAGCGTCCTTCGCCGCTTCGCCATAGCCTTCGGCGCTGTCGATCGTGGTCTCGATGAGGCCGTTGAGAACCTTGATGTCGTGGTCGGTGCTGGTCATGGTGGTGGCTCCTTGGGTGACTCGCGTTGAGTCGTTCGGGGACGCCAAGCTTCGCTGCGCAGGGGTACACGGATTCGTGAAATAAGCGTCGCGCACATCAACACACGCGGATACCGTTCATGCTCGCGCGGTGCATACTCGACGTTCACGACACACACGGAATACCGTTCATGGCATCGAATCGTCGTCGCGCCCTCGTCACGGGCGCTTCCGCCGGCATCGGCGAAGCGTTCGCCCGCGAACTGGCCCGCCGTGGCCACGACCTCGTTCTCACCGCGCGCCGCGCGGACCGTCTCGAGGCGCTCGCGACGGAGCTGCGCGATCGCCATGGCATCGAAGCCATCGTCGCGCCGCTCGATCTTTCACGCTCCGACGGTCCCGAAGCCCTTGTCGGCGCACTCGAAGCACAGGGACTGGCGATCGACGTGTTGATCAATAACGCTGGCTACGGTGT
Source organism: Luteibacter sp. P1_D3 (assembly GCF_056406135.1). Taxonomy (NCBI): domain Bacteria; kingdom Pseudomonadati; phylum Pseudomonadota; class Gammaproteobacteria; order Lysobacterales; family Rhodanobacteraceae; genus Luteibacter; species Luteibacter sp. P1_D3. The sequence continues at coordinate 17,746 of NZ_JBFUAT010000020.1, forward strand.
CACCGGGTACCTCGAAGAGCAGCCCTGGGCCACGCATGCCGCGTTCATCCAGGTGTTGATGACGGCGCCCACCGAGCTGGCTTATCGCCTGATTCCCGGCATGAAGGCGCGTGGCTACGGTCGCATCGTCAACGTCGCCTCGCTGGCCGGCCACGTGCCGGGCTCGGCCGGTCACACGCTCTACGCGGCGTCAAAGGCCTACCTGATCAAGTTCTCGCAATCGCTGGCGCTGGAGGGCAAGGCCAGCGGCGTACACACGACGGCCGTGTGCCCAGGTTTCACCTACTCCGAATTCCACGACGTCACCGGCTCGCGCGATCTCGTCTCGAAGATGCCCGGCTTCATGTGGATGGACGCGCCCACCGTGGCAAGGCAGGGCATGGATGCGGTGGAGGCCGGCAAGGCGGTGTATGTGAATGGCCGGGTGAACCAGGCGATCAAGGCCATGTTCAAGCTCCTGCCGGATGGCCTGGCGCTCAAGATGATCGAGCGCCAGGGCAAGCGCTACCGCTCCGGCCCCCATGCCGGCTGAGCCTGAGGGGCCTGGAGGCCCCACCCGTGACCTCTGGCATAGGCCCCGGGACGCGCCGGGGGCTAGCCTCGTCCGGTTTGCGGCGCTTTCCGCGCCGCCCTGCCGTCACGGGGACCATCGATGTCGATTTCACGCAATGCGGCGCTTTCCGGCGCTGTCCTCCTCGGCCTGATCGGGGCTAACGCCTCGGCCCAGACCGTCACCACCGACGATTACCGCCGCGCGGACTCGTTCCTGGTCACCAACACGGCGCCCCTGGTGGACCATTCGGTCGCAAAGGTCACCTGGATCGACGATTCCCATTTCTGGTATCGCGACCACGACAAGGACGGCGACCAGTTCATCACGGTCGACGCCTCGACCGGCCAGGCCACGCGCGCCTTCGATCGCGACAAGGTCGCCACGGCGCTGGCGACCGCGACGGGCAAGAAGGTCGATGCGGCCAAGCTGCCGGTGACCGCCTTTGTCGTCCGCCCGGACGGCAGCCTGGACCTCACCTCTCACGGCAAGCATTACCTCTGCGACAGCGCGGCGAGCAAGTGCGAGCTGGCCGCCGCGAAGAAAGACGCCAACGGCAAGGCTTACGGCGAAGAGCCGGGTCTCGCTTCGCCGGACGGCAAGTCCGAAGCCTTCGTCCGCGACTGGAACCTCTGGGTGCGCGACGTGGCCACGGGGGCGGAAACGCAGCTGACCACCAACGGCGTCCAGGACTATGGCTACGCCACCGACAACGCCGGCTGGAAGCACACCGACGAGGCCATCGGCGTCTGGTCGCCGGATTCGTCGAAGTTCGCCACGTTCCAGCAGGACCAGCGCAAGACCGGTGAAATGACCCTGGTCAGCACGAATGTCGGTCACCCCAAGGTCGAGACCTGGAAGTACCCGCTGCCGGGCGACAAGGACGTGACCATGATCGAGCGCGTCGTCATCGACGTGCCGACGAAGAAGACCGTGCGTTTCAAGATGCCGGCCGACCAGCATCGCTCGACGATCTGCGACGACGTGTCGTGCAGCCCGGGCCTGTGGGACGACGTGCGCTGGTCCGCCGATGGCAAGAGCATCGCCTTCGTCTCGACCTCGCGCGATCACAAGCAGGAATGGTTCCGCGTGGCGAACCCGGAAACGGGTGACGTGCGCGAAGTCTTCGGCGAGAAAGCGAAGACGTACTTCGAAAGCGGCAACGAGATGGTCAACTGGCAGTACGTGCCCGAGACCGACGAGGTGATCTGGTTCTCCGAGCGGAGCAACTGGGGCCATCTCTACATGTATAGCCTGAAGACCGGCAAGCTCGAGCACCAGATCACCAGCGGCGACTGGAACGTCACCCAGGTGCTGCATATCGATGCGAAGACCAAGACGATCTGGTTCCGCGGCGTCGGTCGCGAGAAGGGCGTCGATCCGTATTACCAGTCGTTCTACAAGGTCGGCTTCGACGGCAAGGGCCTGACCCTGCTTACCCCGGAGAAGATGGACCATACGGTCTCGATGTCGAAGGACGGCACGTATTTCTTCGACGCGTACTCGACCATCGATACGCCACCGGTTTCCGTCGTTCGTCGTGCCGATACCGGCGCGACGGTGAAGGAAATCGCGAAGGCCGACATCTCCCGTCTGAAGGCGACGGGCTGGATCCCGCCTACCGCGTTCACGGTGAAGGCGCGTGACGGCAAGACCGACCTCTACGGCCAGATGTTCAAGCCGACGACGTTCGATCCGTCGAAGAAGTACCCGCTCATCGTCTACATCTATCCGGGTCCGCAGGTCGGCTCGGTGCGTACGCGCAGCTTCATCCCGTCGCACGGTGACAACCAGGCGCTGGCCGAGCTGGGCTTCGTGGTGATCGCGGTCGATGGCATGGGCACGCCGCTTCGCTCCAAGGCGTTCCACGATGCCTACTTCCAGAACATCGGCGACAACACGCTGCCCGACCAGGTCGCGGCCGTGAAGGAGCTGACGAAGAAGTACAGCTGGCTCGACGCCGACAAGGTCGGTATCTGGGGTCACTCCGGCGGCGGCAACGCCACGGCGACGGCGATGTTCCGCTACGCGGACACGTTCAAGGTCGGTATCTCGGAGTCGGGCAACCACGACAACCGCAACTACGAAGACGACTGGGCCGAGAAGTGGCAGGGCCTGCTGGTCACGGACAAGGACGGCAAGTCCAACTACGACGACCAGGCCAACCAGAAGTGGGCCGACGGCCTCAAGGGCCACCTGATGATCGCCCACGGCACCTTCGACGATAACGTGCCGCCGTACGAGTCCCTGCTCGTCGTCGACGCGCTGATCAAGGCGAACAAGGACTTCGACCTGGTGCTGATCCCGAACGCCCACCACGGCTACGGCGCAGCGACCACGTACATGACGCGTCGCCGCTGGGATTACTTCGTACGCAACCTCGCCGGCGGCACCCCGCCGAAGGAATACCAGCTCACGCCGATGACGCCGCCGGGCGGTTGATCGATCCTGTCGGTTGTTGAAATACAAAGGCCCCGCTGCGAAGCGGGGCCTTTTTTTCGCCCGAGAACGGTAGGAGCCGATTCATCGGCGATGGGTGCTAGCGACTACGCAGCGTACGCAACGAACCGCATCGCCACAGCGTTCATGCAGTACCGCAATCCGGTCGGGTCAGGACCGTCATCGAAGACGTGACCCAGGTGCGCATCGCAGCGCGCGCAACGCACTTCCGTGCGTTCTTCGATCAGGCTGCGATCCACGACCTCCGCGACGTTCCGCTTTGAAATCGCCTGGTAGAAGCTCGGCCATCCTGTGCCCGATTCGAATTTCGTTGCCGAGTCGTACAGCGCGGTATCGCAGCAAATGCAGCGGTACAGTCCGCTGGCGTGGGTCTTGTAAACCTCGCCGCCGCTGTACGGCGCCTCGGTGCCCGCCTCGCGCGTGACGTAATAGGACTGCGTGCTGAGCTTCTCTTTCCACTGTTCCTCGGTCATGACCACGCGAGGCAGGGAGCGGGTATCAATCAGCTTCTTATTGGCGCCGAACTCATCCAGGGTGACGTTGCCGGTCTTGACCGGCTTCGGGGCGTCGGCGGCCATGGCGGGCCGTATGCCGCGGAGGATGAAGGGCAGGGAGATCGACGCGACCGCGGTCGCGGCGAAGACACCCAGGAAGCGGCGGCGGTCGGGATCGGTGCTGCGCATGGAGCCTCCGTAAGCAGGGAAGGGCGCGAGATCGCGCCCTTCCATCAGAGACCGGGGTTTCGGGGGAAGCCTTACAGCGGCCTCAGTCGTTCATCGATCAATCGTCGACCCAGTGGCACTCGCGGTGCGTCTCATAGGTGGCGTTGTTGTTCTGGTGGGCTTTCTGGACCTGGTTGCCGACCACGCCGCCGGCGACCGCGCCGCCTACGGTGGCGACCGTCTTGCCCTTGCCATGGCCGACCTGGTTGCCGAGCAGACCGCCAGCGACCGCGCCAATGGCCGTGCCGGCCACCCGATGGTCGTCGCTAGAGTTGATCTGCTTGGTCTCGACATCGCGGCACACTTGGTGCTGACTGCGGTGCGACTGGGCCTGAGCCGTCGGGGCCGTCACGGCAGCGCCGGTGGCAAGTACGAACGCCGCAGCGGCGAGCAGATGGGTCTTCATGGCAGGTCCTCCTTTTCGGTGGCCTTCAGGGATACCGCCGCCGCCGTGACGGGTGGGTCAACAGGCGGCCTGTCCGGGTATTTGGTCGACATCGCGTATGGCCGCGGTTTAATTGGCGTCCCTCGGGCCTCGGCAACGGCCTCGGTCAACTCGGCGCCGAGCAGCAGGATGAGCGCCGAGTAGTAGACCCAGACCAGCAACACCACGACGCCCCCGGCCGGGCCATACGGGCCGCCGACATTGCTGCGTTCCAGGTAGATGCCGATGGCGAACTTGCCGATAGCGAAGAGCAGGGCAGTGAGGCTGGCGCCGATCATGGCGTCGCGCCACTCGATCACGGCGTCCGGCAGCACCTTGTAGATGGCGCCGAAGATCAGCACGAACACCCCGAACGAGATCACCATCTCGAGGATGTTCCAGCCGGTGGTGCCGCCCCGGACGAAGACGGCGATCATGGCGCTGGCCGAGAACGAGATGACGAGCAGGAAGGCCAGCGAGAGCAGCAGGCCGAGCGCATGGAGGCGGGCGCGCAGCCAGCCCAGGATCGCGTGGGTGGCCTTGCCCGGGCGTGGCTGCAGGCTCCAGACACGATTCAGGGCGCCCTGGAGCTGGGCGAAGACGGCCGAGGCACCGATCAGGGTCACGCCCAGGCCGATCACCCCCGCCATGCTGCCGACGCTGGGCTTTTGCTTCGCGTTCTCGATGACCAGGCGCACGGCTTCTGAGGCCCGCTCGCCGACCAGGCCGTTGAGGCTATCTATCAGCTGCGCCTGCCATTCAGGGCGGAGCGAGGCCACCACCCAGAGCAGCAGGACCAGCAGCGGTGCGAACGACAAGGCCGAGTAGAAGGCCAGGGCAGCGGCACGGGTCATCAGCTCGTCGTCGCTGAAGCCCTGGGCGGTGGTGCGGACGACGGTGATGCCCAGTTTGAGCCTTGAATGCACGAGTCGATCTCCCTGGTTCTCTGGCAACGGCAGGATCGCCGGCCGCGCGCGAAGCTGGCGTGGAGCAACGCTTTCCAAGGTAGGAGCCGATTCATCGGCGATTGTGGGAGCCGCTTCAGCGGCGATCCCGCGGCAGCGGGCCAAGGTTCGGCAAGCACCCTATCGCCGATAAATCGGCTCCCACAGATGAATCGGCTCCTACAAGGGGCGGGAGCCCAGTGTGTGCATGCGGTCGATGGCAGCCGGGATGCCCTCAGCGCCCTTCACCTCGATCACCCGCTCGTTCACGGCGAAATCGGTGTCCGTCTCGTACGACCAGGTGCTGTGGTAGGGCATGTACACGCCCCAACCGCCGAGTTCCACCACGGGTGCGATGTCGGAGCGCAGCGAATTGCCGACCATGGCGAAACGGTCGGGCGTGACGTCGAACTCGCGGAACAACCGGGCGTACGCGGCGGGATCCTTCTCCGAGACGATCTCGATGCGGTGGAACACGTCGGCGAGGCCGCAGCGGGCGACCTTGTATTCCTGATGGAAGAGGTCGCCCTTGGTGATCAGCACCACGCGATGCTCGCGTGCGACAGCCTCGACGGCTTCGCGGATGCCCGGCAGCAACTCCACCGGATGGGCGAGGACGTCCTTACCCAGGCGCACGATGCGGTGGATGTCCTGGGCCTCGACACGGCCCTCGGTCAGTTCGATGGCCGATTCGATCATCGACAGCGTCATGCCCTTGGCGCCGTAGCCGAAGAGCTTGATGTTGGCGCGTTCGGTGTTGAGCAGGGCGTCGCGCAGGCCATCACGCTCCAGATCGATGTAGCGTCCGAGGATGGCCTCGAAAACGTCCTGCGCCCGGTCGTAGAACTCCTGGCTGTGCCAGAGCGTGTCGTCACCGTCGAAGCCGACCAGGTCGATCATGGGTACAAGATCCGTGTTCAAGCGGTGGGGTAGGATAGCGCGAGCACCCATCGCCGATGAATCGGCTCCTACTCAGAGCTCTAACTGACATGCCCGGCTACGAATTCACCGACATCGCCTGCCCCTACTGCGGCGAGACCATCGAGGTTGCCGTCGATACCTCGGGTGGCAGCCAGACGTATATCGAGGATTGCCAGGTGTGCTGCCGGCCGATCGTGATGCGGCTGATCGTCGACGAAGGGGACGATTCATTCGACCTGACGGCGTCCGCGGAGAATGATGGTTGAACGAGGCTCCCTGTAGGAGCCGATTCATCGGCGAATGAGGACACTGCCCGGATTCATCCGGGCAACCAAAAAAAAGGCCTGGGTTTCCCCAGGCCTTCGATCAAAAAAAGTCGATACTTTCTTATTAGAACGCGACGCTCGTCTTCAGACCAAGGACGAACGCGTTGTTGCGCTGGCTGCTGCCACCCGGATCCTGGATGTACTGGAGGTTCGGGCGGATCGCGATCGAGGGAATCGGCGACCAGCTGTAGAACACTTCAGAGACACGCTCGTAACCACGGTTGACGATGACGTCCGAACCCGTGAGTTCGTTGATCAGGCGCTGGTTCTTCGCGGCGTAACCACTGGCGTACGAACCACCGAAGGCGGCGCCGATGAAGTCGTTCGGGCGACCGAAGATGCCCTTGTACTCCATGCCGAGCGCGAACTGGTTGTTCGTGGCCGAGGTAGCGTGGTCGGCGGACGTGATGTTCAGGAACACCGTCGCACCTTCGCCGCCTGCCGTACCCGTGACCTGCTGCGAGAACGTGATCCACGCACCCTTGCGGCCGTCGTGCTGCAGGGCCGTGTTGCCGGTGAGGGCGATCGGCTGGTGGTTCACGTCGAGGTAGAGATCGTTACCCTTCGAGGTGTTGTACCAGACGCCTGCGCGGTACGAACCCGGCAGACCGTTGACGGTCGGCTTCCAGCCGAACTCCAGCGGGATCAGCGCGCCGGTGGTGCCGCTCGGGAAGCCAGGCACGAGACCGTTGTGCGAAGCGTACGAATCGTCGGCGTACTTCGGGTTCACCTGGTAGCCAGCGATCTGCACCCAGGTGTTCTCCGTGGTCGCGTACTTCACGACAGCGGCCCACTGGCTGGTCGGCCAGTTGATCCAGTAGTCGCCCACGATGTTACCCGGCTGGGCACCGCAGAACGTCAGGTTCTGGAAGTCGCACGAGAACTGGTTGACGTCTTCGCCTACCGGCAGACGACCCAGCTTCAAGGTGAGGCGATCGTCCAGGAACTTCTGCTCGAGGGCGAAGATCGTCAGATGCCAGGTCTGGCCGCGGCCGTAGACTTCCTGGATGAGCTGGTTGTTGCCGATGTTCGCGTCGGCACCGAGGTTGCGGCCGTTACGATCGGTCACGACGACGGTGAACTTCGCACCCTGCCAACCCCAGAGCTTCTGGAGATCGAAAGAGGCGCCGAGCTTCCACTGGTCGGTGTAGCGGGTGATCTCGCGGTCACCACCGGAGTAGTTGTGCGCGAGTTCCGAGCCGTAGCCCAGATCGAAGGTGACGCCTTCATCGGCGAGACGCGAGCGATTGCCGCCCCAGTCGCCGAAGAGGTATTTGCTGGTCGACATGTCGCTGAAGTCGGACTTCATCGTGTCGTCAGCGTGAGCGGCGGTAGCGCCGAGACCGAGGCAAGCGAGCATCAGACCGGCGAGGGGGCGCTTAGAAAATTTATTGAGCATTTACCCTTCTCCCTGAAAAAAATTTAAGCTTTTTCGTTTATGGCTTTTGATTATTTAAGTTGCAACGCACAATACTCCCCGTGCGATCAACCGCCGCATTCTAGTGTTTTTGTCTTACTAATGCGTAGGCATTGCGAATTCTGCGCCAGCGCTTTCATCGTGGTTCAGCCAACGCTGTGTAACGGCTTTCTGTTTTGTGTAGAAACGCACGGATTCAGGGCCGTGGGCGTGGTGATCGCCCATGAGGCTCTTTTTCCATCCACCGAAGCTATGGAAGGCCATCGGCACGGGGATGGGAACATTCACGCCAATCATTCCCACCTGAACGCGATGCGCAAATTCTCGCGCTATCTGTCCATCCCGCGTGAAGATCGCGGTGCCATTACCATATTCATGTTCGTCGACAAGCTTCAATGCGCTGGCGAAATCGGGTACGCGCACCACGCAGAGAACGGGTCCGAAGATCTCTTCCTTATAAATACGCATGGCCGGGGTGACGCGATCGAACAGCGTGCCGCCGATGAAGAAGCCCTGTTCGCAACCGGCGACCTGGTAGCCGCGACCATCGACGACGAGCTCGGCGCCGGAGGCCACGCCATCGTCGATGTAGCCGGTGATACGGTCCTTGTGGACACCGGTGACCACCGGTCCCATCTCGACGCTATCGTCCAGGCCGTTGCCGATGCGCAGTGCCTTCACGCGTGGGGCGAGTTTCGCGACCAGTGCGTCTGCCGTGGCTTCACCGACGGCCACGGCGACCGAGATGGCCATGCAGCGTTCGCCGGCGGCACCGTAGCCGGCCCCGATCAGCGCGTCGGCGGTCTTGTCCAGATCCGCGTCCGGCATGATCACCATATGGTTCTTCGCGCCGCCAAGTGCCTGCACACGCTTGCCCTGTGACGTACCGCGCGCGTAGATGTATTCGGCGATCGGCGTGGAGCCGACGAAGCTCACGGCGCGCACGAGTTCGTGATCGAGAAGCGCATCGACCGCGGTCTTGTCACCGTTGACCACGTTGAACACACCGTCGGGAAGGCCGGCTTCCTTCAGCAGCTTGGCCAATTCGAGCGCGAGCGAGGGATCGCGTTCGGAGGGCTTCAGCACGAAGGTGTTGCCGCAGGCGATCGCCATGGGGAACATCCACATGGGCACCATGGCGGGGAAGTTGAACGGCGTGATGCCGACGCAGACGCCGATGGCCTGGCGCATCGTCCACGCATCGATACCGTTGGCGATCTGCTCGGTGTACTCGCCCTTGAGCAGTTCCGGAATGCCGCAGGCGTATTCGACCACTTCGAGGCCACGCACCACTTCGCCCTTCGCATCGGAAAGCACCTTGCCGTGCTCGGCAACGATGATGCGCGAGAGGCGATCCATGTCGCGCTCGATCAGCTCCTTCAGCTTGAACATCACGCGTGCGCGCTTCAGCGGCGGCAGCTGCGACCAGGCGGGAAAGGCGGCATGCGCCGCGCGTACGGCGTGATCGACGTCGGCGACGGAGGCGAGATCGACTTCCGAGGCGACGACGCCGCGAGCCGGATCGTAAACCGGCGACGAGCCCGACGGCGTGCCGGTGTACGGCTTGCCGGCGATGAAATGACCGATGCGGGGGAGGGTGTTGCTGGAGGGCTGGGCGGACATGACGTGGTTACTCCGATCGCGGCGCGTCAGCGCGCGATCATCCATTCGTGGGCGGGATCGTTGCGGAAATGCCATTCGCGGCGGGGACCGGCCATGACATTGAGGTAATAGCCGCGGTAGCCGTGAGGCATCACCACGGGGTGGTAGCCGCGAGGGACCATCACGACATCGTGGTCACCGACGGCCATCGACTCGTCGATGTCGCGATCGTCGGTGTACACGCGCTGGAACGCGAAGCCCTGCGGCGGGTCGATGCGGTGGTAGTAGGTCTCTTCGAGTACGCTTTCTTCCGGCAGCGCATCGGTGTCGTGCTTGTGCGGCGGATAGCTGGATGAGTGTCCGGCAGGCGTGAGTACTTCGACGACGAGCAGCGATTCCGCCTGTTCGGTCTCCGGCAGCACGTCGCATACATAGCGTGTGTTGGCGCCAGTGCCACGCACCGAGCGCTTCATCGAGCCGGGTTCGATCAGGCGGACATCCAGGCGACCGCTGGCCGGTGCCGAGGCGATGGCGAGCTCCGCGTCGGTCTGCGCGGTGACCTTATAGACGGACGACGGCGGTGCGTAGATGGCGTGGGTGGAGCGATCTTCGAACACGCTTTCGCGGCCACCCAGGCCCTTCCAGTCGTGTCCGGCAACGAGGACATCCACGCTACCGGTGAGTATCACCAGGCAGCCTTCGCGATCGGCGGGGAGCGTGATCGTGGTGGTCTCGCCCTTGGCGAGACGGCGCGCTTCGAAGCCCACGTGTTTCCAGTGAGCGGACTCGGGGGTGACCCGTACGATGGCCTCGCCCTGGGCGGCGGCCTTGACCAGCAGACTCATGCGACCTCCCGCACCGGCACGCCATCGAGCAGCGAGCGCAGCGTGTTGTAACCCTTTTCGGCAAATTCGTAGCTGGGCGCGACCGACGGGTCCTGCTCGGCCTCGACCACCAGCCAGCCCTTGTACCCGTGGGTCTTGAGACGGTCGATGATGCCGGCGAAGTCGATGCAACCGTCGCCCGGTACGGTGAAGGCGCCGTTGAGCACGGACTCGAGGAAGGTCCAGTGACGGTTGCGTGCCATGCGCACCACGCCCGGGCGCACGTCCTTGCAGTGGACGTGGCAGATGCGGTCGATGTGCTTATTCAACACGGTGAGCGGGTCGCCGCCGCCGAAATACGTGTGGCCGCTGTCGAAGAGGAGGCCGACGTCGTCGCCGGTGTTGGCCATGAGTTGGTCGACATCGTCGGGCGATTCCACGTAGGCGCCCATGTGATGGTGATACGCAAGGCGCACGCCGCGGGAGAGCGTGAACTTCGCGAACTCGGTGAGGTTGTCGCCGTAGCGCTTCCACGCCTCCGCGCTGCGAAAGCGTGGGCGCTTGTACAGCGGATGCGGTTCGCCCTGGATCGCGTCGGCGACTTCGCCGTAAACCATGACCTTGCAGCCGTTCTCGGCAAGCAGGCGCAGGTGCGTCTCGACGGCGACGATCTCCTCTTTCGCCGAACGGCCGGCGACGCGACCGCTGTACCAGCCGGACACCACGTCGAGGTCGTAACCGGCCATCAGGTCACGGAGCGCGGCGGGATCCTTCGGAAACTTGTTGCCGAGCTCGAAGCCCTCGTAGCCGATCGCCTTGCCTTCGCTGAGCGCGGTGGAAAGCGGTGTTTCGCCACCGAGCGACGGGAGGTCGTCGTTGCTCCAGGAGATCGGGTTGATGCCGATGCGGATGGGATCGTTCTTCATGCTGGCGTGTTCCTGGCCTTGCGGCCCACGGTGGCGGATTCATAGCCCGCGCGCGCGTCGCGCACGGCTTCCCGCGTGGAAACTTCCGGCACCGCCACTTCCCACCATACGCCGCCTTCTTCGGTCGTGCGTGTGTGGTCGGTATCGATGCTGATGAGATAGGTACGGTCGGCGTCGCGTGCGCGTTCCATGGCCGCTTCGAGGCCCGCGATATCGGCCACGTGCTCCGCGATCGCGCCCAGCGAACGGGCGTGCGCGGCGAAGTCGATCATCGGCATGCCGTGGCTGCCTTGGACGCAGTCGTCGAACATATTGTTGAACGGCGCACTGCCCGTGGCCTGCTGCAGGCGGTTGATGCAGCCGTAGCCGCGGTTGTCGAGCAGCACGATGATGAGCTTGGCGTCGAGCATCACCGAGGTGGCGATTTCCGAGTTCATCATCAGGTAGCTCCCGTCGCCGACCATGACGATGACTTCGCGCTCCGGCGAGGCCATCTTGGCGCCGAGGCCGCCGGCGATCTCGTAACCCATGCACGAGTAGCCATACTCCATGTGGTAGCCGCCCGGCGTTTCCGTGCGCCAGAGCTTCTCCAACTCGGCGGGCAGGGTGCCGGCGGCGCAGAGCACGATGTCGTTGATGGTCGATTGCGACGACGAACGCTGCACCGCGCCGATGACTTCACCGTCGTAGGGCAAGCGGCCCGGCGGTGCACTGCGCTGTTCGGTGATGCGTGAGACCACATGCACCCATTCACTGGCGGCATCGCGTGCCCGCGTGGTCCAGCCATCGGGTGCGGCCCAGTCCTCGAGACCGAAGCTGAGGTCGTCGAGCACCTGCCGTGCGTCGCCGATCACTTCCAGGCCTTCACCCTTGAGGGCGTCGAACGCATTCACGTTCACCGAGAGGATCGGCACGTGCGAGAACAAGGCATTCGAGCCCGTGGTGAAGTCCTGCAACCGCGTACCCACGGCGATGATCAGGTCGGCATCGCGAAGCAGGGCGTTGGCTGACGAGGAACCGGAGACGCCCGCTGGACCCAGGTGCAGCGGATGGTTCCAGGGCAGGGCGCCCTTGCCAGCCTGGGTCTCGCACACCGGCACGCCGTGCTTGTCGGCGAAATCGAGCAGCGCATGCGAGGCCTTGGCGTAGAGCACGCCACCGCCGGCGATGATCACCGGGCGTTCCGACGCTTCGATGGCGTCGAGCGCGTACATCAGTTCGTCGTCGGTCGGCTGCGGCGCGCGGAAAACGATCTCACGCGGCTCGAAGAAGGCGATCGGGAAATCCCAGGCTTCGGCCTGCACGTCCTGCGGGAGGGCCAGCGTGACCGGCCCGCAAAGCGCGGGATCGGTCAACGCACGAATCGCCCGGGGCAGGGCGACCAGCAGCTGCTCGGGACGCACGATGCGGTCGAAGTAACGCGAGACCGGACGCAGCGTGTCGTTGACCGACACCGTGCCGTCCGAGAAGTCCTCGAGCTGCTGGAGCACGGGGTCCGGCGCGCGTGACACGAAGATGTCGCCCGGCAACAACAGCACTGGCAGGCGGTTCACATGAGCGAGCGCGGCGGCGGTCACCAGGTTGGTCGCACCGGGGCCGATCGAGGTCGTCACGGCCATCATGCGGCGTCGCATGTTCGTCTTCGCATAGGCGATCGCGGCATGCGCCATCGCCTGCTCGTTATGCGCGCGGTAGGTCGGCAGTACGTGGCGCGATTCGTACAGCGCTTCGCCGATGCCGGCCACGTTACCGTGGCCGAAAATGGCGAAGACGCCGCCGAACAACGGTGCGGACTCGTCGGAATCCGCGTCGCGGCCGCGCAGGGCGGCAAGGTAACGGATCAACGCCTGGGCGGCGGTAAGACGGATGGTTGCGCTCATGCGGCCGCGCCTTCCTTCATCCGCTGGTCCGGCGTGCGCCGTCCATCGCGCCATAGCGCGATCATCCGTTCGAAGGCGGCGCGCGCCTGCGCGACCAGGGTGGCGTCGTCGATCTTGCCAGCCAGCCAGGCGGACGCCGGCTCGATGAAGAGTGTCCGGCCGACGGCGAAGCCGCGCACCGTCGAGCTCTCCAGGGCGTCGGTAAAGCCGGTCGCGAGCGTCTCCACCGGCGCATTGAGGCCGAGCAGGAGCACCCCGCGGCAGTAAGGATCCCGCTCATGGATCAGCGCGTCGATCGCCGCCCAGGCGTCGCGGCGCGGCGGGCAGAGCTTCCACCAGTCCGGACGGATGCCGAGGTTGTAGATGYGCTTCATCGAACGCAGGACCTGGTCGTCGCGATGCGCGGCGTCCTTGCAGCCCGGCGGGATGACCTCGAGCAGCAATTCATGGCCGCTGACCTTGGCGGCGTCATAGAGCGCGAGCAGCTGGGTCTCCTGCTCCACGCGATGCATGGGGTCGGCATCCGGGTCGAAGGCGACCAGGCACYTGATGACGTGCTCCTTCGGCCAGCTGACCAGCTGGGTACCGATGGAGCGGCCGCGTTCGAACTCCAGCGGGTTGGAGCCCGGGACTTCCACCGGCCGGCCGATCCACCAGCCACGGCCGCTGGCCGCATTGAGTGCGTCCTGGCCATAACGATCGTCGGCGAGCAGGCCGATGTGGCCATGCAACTGGCCGGCACGCTCGGTGGCGGCGACCGCCTCGACGAGCAACTCCTTCAGGTGCGGAATCCTCGCTTCGTCGCCGCCGACCTCACGGCTGAGTTCGAAGAACGGCGTGCGGTGATCGAAGGCGAAGACATACAGGTCGTCCCACGGCTTGCGTGGCACCGAGGTGCGGTGCAGGTGGGAAAGCTCCTTGTCGAGGTCCGGACGCGGAATACCGCCCTCACGGGCGAGGAAGGCATCCAGCTCGGCACGACTCGGCATGGCCGGCGCGCAACCGTGGCGCGAGACGACGATGGCGCCGCAGGCGTTGGCGAAGGCGCAGGCGCGTTCGATGGTCTCGCCGCTCAGCCAACCGGTGAGGAAGCCGGAAAGGAAGGCGTCGCCAGCGCCGAGCACGTTGAGCACTTCCACGCGACTGCCGCGATACGTGGGCGCTTCGTCGATCGTGGCGGGAATGACACCTTCGATGACGCTGCAGCCGATGGCGCCGCGCTTGACCACCAGGGTCGCCGCGGTGATCCCGCGCACGGCGCGCAGGGCGGCCATGAGGTCTTCGCTGCCACCGGCGATGTGGAACTCTTCTTCGGTACCGACGATAAGGTCGAAACCCGGAAGGATCGCCTGCAGATGGCGGGTGACGTGATCGGCGGCGACGAAGCGCTGCTCGCCTTCGCCACGACCGGTCAAGCCCCAGAGCACCGGGCGGTAATCGATATCGAGCACGGTGCGTACGTCGTGCTTGCGTGCCAGCTCGATCGCCCGCGAGCTCGCGGCGTGAACGCCGGGCTCGGAGAAGTGCGTGCCGGTGATGGCGAGTGCGCGACACGTGCCGATGAAGGCTTCGTCGATGTCGTCCGCGGTCAGTGCCATATCGGCGCAGTTTTCGCGATAGAACAGCAGCGGGAAGGTTTCGCGATCCTTGATACCGAGGATCGCCAGTGCAGTGAGGCGCTCGTGATCGATCCGGATCTGGCTGATGTCGCTGCCTTCAGCGGCCAGCGTCTCGGTGAGGAAGCGACCCATGTGGTCGTCGCCGACGCGAGCGAGCATGGCCGAGTGCATGCCCAGGCGGGCCGTGCCGAAGGCGACGTTGGCCGAGGAGCCGCCAAGGTACTTGGCGAAGCTGGTCACGTCTTCGAGACGGGCGCCGATCTGCTGGGCGTAGAGGTCCACGGCGAGCCGGCCGAGGCAGGCGACGTCGATGGGGCGGGAGGAGGAACGGGGCAGGGGGCTTCGCATAAGGGTTCCGTGATCAGGCCGCGTTGCGGCCTTCCAGTTCGTCGACCAGGCTCTGGATCTCCGTGCCGCCGGCCATCATGTCGAGCACGGCTTCCTTGGTGATGTCCTTCTTGGAGAAGGTGCCCATGGACTGGCCGCGGTTGAGCAGCGTGAAGCTGTCGGCGATCGGGTAGGCGTGGTGCACGTTATGGGTGATGAAGATCACCGAGATGCCGCGCTCGCGCGCCTGGTGAATGAGCTTGAGCACGTTGCACGACTGCTTGACGCCGAGGGCGGCGGTGGGCTCGTCGAGGATCAGCACCTTGGCGCCGAAGTGGATCGCGCGCGCGATGGCGAGGCACTGGCGCTCGCCGCCGGACATCGTGCCCACCGGCTGGCTGGCATCGCGCACACGGATGCCCATCTCGCTCAGCTTGTCGCGGGCGGTCTCGTTGGCATAGTTCATGTCGATGACGGGAATGACACCGAATAACTTCTTGCGCGGTTCGCGACCGGCGAAGAAGTTGCGTGCCACGCTCATCAACGGCACCAGCGCGAGGTCCTGATAGACCGTGGCGATGCCGCGGTCGAGGGCTTCGCGCGGCGAGTTGAAGTGCACGGCCTCGCCGTCGACGCGGTAGGAGCCCGAGCTCGGCTGGTGTACGCCGGCCAGGGTCTTGATCAGCGTGGACTTGCCCGCGCCGTTATCGCCGAGCAGGCAATGCACTTCGCCGCGCTTGAGGCGCAGGGTGACGCCCTGCAGCGCAATGACGGTACCGAAGAACTTGCTGACGTCGTCGAGTTCGAGGATGTAATCGTCGGCCATGGTGGCGCTCCTACTTCGTCGCCGCAGCGCGGCTGCGGATGTAATGGTTGAACAGCACCGCCAGCAGCAACATGCCGCCGAGGAAGACGCGGTACCAGTCGGAGTCGATATTGGTGTACGAGATGCCGATCTGTACGACGCCGAAGATCAGCGCGCCGAAGCAGGCACCGATGACCGAACCGAAGCCGCCGGTGAGCAGGGTGCCGCCGATGACCACGGCGATGATTGCCTCGAATTCCTTCTGCAGGCCGCGGTCGGCGGCGGCGGAACCCACATCGGCGACCTGGAGCACGCCGAACAGGCAGGCACAGAACGCGGTGAGGACGAACAGCGAGATCTTCACGCGACGCACCGGTACACCGACATTCTTCGCGGCGTTGGAATCGCCGCCGACGGTATAGATCCAGTTGCCGAAGCGGGTGCGTGCAAGCACGAAGCCGGCGGCGAGGGCCATGACGATCCACCAGACCAGCACCTTGGGCAGGCCACCGACCACCGGCTCGCCGCTGGGCAGCTTGGTGATCAGGTCCATGCTGGCCAGGCCGTTGAACAGCCAGTGGAAGGTCGTGCCCTGGAACAGGGCGGAGATCACCGGATCGTCGGTGAACTTGTCGCCGATGCCGCTGACGATGGTGCTGTTGGCGAAGCTGGTGGAAAGCACCAGCGTGAGGCCACGCAGGATGAACATGAAAGCCAGCGTCACGATGAACGAGGGCAGTTTGGTGCGAACCACCAGATACCCGTTGAGCGCGCCCAGCGCCATGGAACCGACGAAGGCGAAGATCACCGCGGCCCACAGGGGCCAACCGAGGTACATGGGTGGGATGGCGACCATGACGCCGGCGAAACCGATCATCGAACCCATCGACAGATCGAATTCGCCGGCAATCATGAGGAGGCAGGCACCCACGGCGATGATGCCGAGGTAGCCGGCCACCTGGGCCCAGTTGATGATGCCATCGAGCGCGAACATGCCCGAGCCGCCGGCGAAAACGCCGAAGAAGGCGAAGACGAGCACCGTGCCCGCGATGGACCCGAGCTCGGGCCGGTCGAGCAGGATGCGCCACGGTGACAGCTTGCGTACGCGTTCGTCCGTGGGTTTCGTATCAGTCATGTTGGTAACGCTCTGGTTGATGGCACTCATGGCTCTTGGTCCTTACCTGTCGCTCAGCGGTACGTGCCGGCGTATTTTTCGACCGTCGCCACGTTGTCCTTGGTGACGAACGCGGGACCGGAGCTGACGCCCGTGGCGGTATAGACCGGGTGCAGGTCGTATTGCGTCAGGCGGGCCTGGAACTTCGGGTTGGCCTTCAGCGCGGCGATGATCTTTGCCGGGTCGTTGGTCTTCTGGTCATGCGCGATCACCAGCGCGGCGATGCCCATGTAGCCCTGCAGGTAGGGCTGCTGGTCGATCGCGTACTGGATGGTTCCGGACTTGATGCCGGCGATGATCGCGGGCGAGAGGTCGAAGGTGCCGAAGTTGATCTTGCCGGCCAGGTGCATGTCGTTGACCACCTTGATGGTCGGCTCGGCGGCATTCGGGCCGAGGGCCAGGATGGCCTGGGTCTTCGGGTTGCTGCGCAGATAGGCGCTGACCTTGCTGGCGACCACGGTCGGGTCCATGCCGGTGTCGATCATGGAGGTCTTGCGCCAGTCCTTCACACCAATAGCGTCGGCAAAGCCCTGGCAGCGTTCGAACGAGGCGTTGTTGGTCGCGTAGTGGTTGACGCAGACGAAGCTGGTGACGCCCGCGGCCTTGGCCCGGTCACCGGCGGCCTTGCCGGCGTCGTACTCACCCTGGCCCACGTGCAGGATCGCGCCGAGCTTCTTGCTCTCGTCCGGCGTCCCCGAGTTGATCGTGACGATGGGGATGCCCTTGGCCGAGACCTTGGCGGCGGGGGCCTTGAGTACCGCGAAGCTGGCGATATCGAAGGCGACGCCCTGGTAGTTCCGGGCGGCGGCCGATTCCAGCTGGCGGGCCATTTCGCTCAGGTCGCCGTTACCGGAACCGCGATAGTCGACATCGACGCCGAAATCTTCGCCGGCCTGCTTGATCGAGTTCTTGATGGTGTTCCACCAGGAATCCGAATCCGCGGCGTGGGTAACCAGGACATAACGGTCGCCGGGGGCCGCCTGGGAGGCGGGGGCGGCGAGGCCGAGGCCGAGGGCAAGGGCTGCAGCCAGGGTGGCTTGAATCAGTTTGGATCGCATAGTGCCTCCACAGGAGACCGGGTCTACCGGCCGGACGGGTGTCGAACGCGACGCGGCCGTACGGGCCGCTTTTTTGCCGAAAGCGGACCGAGCATGGACCCGCCGTTCCAGCGTTGCAATTTGCATTGCAGCAAAAAAATAAATGGAAAATTCATTCCATCGCGTGCTTCAATGCGGCCGGTCCCCACTGGAGCGCCCGATGGCCAAACGAAGCGAAGCCGATGCCCTCATGCAGCGCATCGCCGAGGAGTTCGAGGCCCTCCCACGCCAGCTACAGGGGGTGRCCCGGTACCTTGAGGAACATCGCAGTTCGATCATGGTCCAGCGCGTCGGTGAGATTGCCGAAGGCTGCGGCGTGCATGCGTCGGCGGTGGTCCGCTTCGCCCAGCGCTTCGGCTATTCCGGCTTCACCGAGATGCAGTCGGTGTTCCGCGACGCGTTCACCGCGCAGGCGTCGCCTTCGCGTAGCTACCAGCAGCGCATCCGCAGCGTGATCAAGAACCGCGCGTCGGCGATGCCGGCCGTGGAGATCGCCTCGCGCTTCATCGACGCCAGCCGGGCCGGCCTGGACGAGCTTGCCGAGCAACTCGACGAAACGCGTTTCCAGAAGGCCGTGGACATGCTTGCCACCGCCGAGAACATCTACGTGATGGGCGTGCGGCGCTCGTTCGCCATCGCCACGTATATCGCCTATGCACTGCAGCACACGCAGAAGCGCGTGCACCTGGTCAGTGGCCTGGGTGGCATGTTCCGCGAGCAGTTGCGCAGCATGGGCAAGGGCGATGCACTCATCGCCATCAGTTTTCCGCCGTTTGGCAAGGAAACGCTTTACGCGATGCGCGTGGCGCAACAGCACAAGGCTAGTGTGCTGGCTATCACCGAGAGCGATCTCGGCCCGCTCGCCCGCCATTCGGATGTTTTGCTCAAGGTGAAGGAAGGGAGCGCCTTCGCGTTCCGTGGCCTTACCAGCACCATGTGCCTGTGCCAGGCGTTGTTCGTCGCGCTGGCCTACCGGCTCGAACTCACAGTTGAAGAAACACTTCCCCGAGGAGAATACGATGATTGAAGTTGCCGTTTTCGGTGCCGGTCGCATCGGCAAGATTCACGCGGGCAACGTCGCCCGCCACCCGGAGGCGCGCCTGCGCTATGTGGTGGACGTGCACGCGCCCTCGGCGCAGGAACTTGCCGACAAGCATGGCGCGAAGGTCGCCACGGTCGATGAGGCCCTGAACGATCCGGCCGTCGGTGCCGTCGTCATCGGCTCCAGCACGGACACGCATGCCGACCTGATCCATCGCGCCGCCGCTGCAGGCAAGGCGATTTTCTGCGAGAAGCCGGTCGACCTCGACGTGGAGCGCGCGCGCTCGTGCCAGGCCGCCGTGGAAAAAGCCGGCGTGGTCTGCATGATCGCGTTCCAGCGTCGTTTCGATCCGACCTTCTCGGCGTTGAAGAAGCGCCTGGTCGAGGGCGAGATCGGTACGCCGGAACTGCTCATCGTCACCAGTCGTGATCCGGGTGCGCCGCCGGTGAGCTACATCAAGAGCTCGGGCGGCATCTTCAAGGACATGCTGATCCACGACTTCGACATCTTCCGCTGGATCCTCGACGACGAAGCCGTCAGCGTGCACGCCACCGGCAGCTGCCTGACCGATCCGGCGATCGAAGCGGCGGGCGATATCGACACCACGGCTGTCACCATTCGCACGAAAAGTGGCCGGCTCTGCCAGATCAATACGTCGCGCCGTGCCGCTTACGGTTACGACCAGCGCTTCGAGGTGCTCGGCAGCAAGGGCATGCTTCAGGCCGGCAACGTGTCGCCGACCCAGGTGGTGTCGCACACGTCGAAGAACATCGCCCACGATCTCCCGGAGCACTTCTTCCTCGAGCGCTACCGCGAGGCTTATGCCGCGGAAATCGCCCACTTCTTCGATGCCCTGGCGGCGGGTACGCCCGTACGCACGACCATCGCCGATGGCATCAAGGCGCTGGAGCTGGCCGAAGCCGCGGCACGTTCCTGGCGTGAAGGCCAGGCCGTGGCCGTGAACATCTGACCCGGAGCGCCTTCCATGACTTCCCTTCGTATCGGCCTCGCCGGCCTCGGCCGGCTCGGCCAGCGCTACGCCGAGAACCWCGCCCGCGCCATCCCGCGTGCGGAGCTGGCGGCGGTTTGCAGTCCCGTCGAGAGCGAGCGCGCCTGGGCGCGGGACACGCTCGGCGTGTCGACCATCTACACCGACTACGCGGAGATGCTCGCCGACCCCTCGCTCGACGCCATCTTCCTGGTCACGCCGACCTCGTTGCATGCGTCGCAGATCGAGCAGGCGCTCGATGCGGGCAAGCACGTGTTCTGCGAGAAGCCGCTCTCGCTGGAGCTGGAGGATTGCCGTCGTGCCGCCGCGCATGCGGCGAAAGCCGGCAAGCGCGCGATGGTCGGTTTCGTCCGGCGTTTCGACGAAAGCTATCGGCATGCGTTCCAGCACATCGAGGCGGGCGGCATCGGCCGTCCGTTCCTGGTCTATTCGCAGACGACCGACCTCGCCGACCCCAGCGGTGCCTTCCTGAAGTTCGCGCCGACCAGCGGCGGGATTTTCCTCGATTGCAGCGTGCACGACGTGGACCTGGCGCGCTGGCTGCTCGGCCGTCCGAAAGCGAAGAAGGTCTATTCGACGGGTACGGTAGCGATGTATCCACCACTGGAAGCCATGGGCGATGTGGATAACGGGATCGCGATCGTCGAGTTCGAAGGTGGGCGCATGGCGATGTTCTATGCCTCGCGCACGCAGGCCCATGGGCACGACACGCACACCGATGTCACGGGTACGGCGGGGCGTGTGAGCGTCGGCCGCAATCCGCGTGCGGATCGCGTGGAAATCGCCGATGCCCATGGCGTGCGGAACACGGTGGTGCCGTCGTTCTACGAGCGATTTGCGCCGGCCTTCGTGACCCAGGCGAAGCACTTCGTGGATGCCGTGCTCGATGACACTCCGTTCGACCTGACGATGGATGACGCGGTCGAGGCGACGCGGATCGCCGTGGCGTTGCGGGAGTCGTTGCAGAGCGGGCAGCCGGTTCTGTTGGACTGAGGCCTATGAGCGGCTGAGGTCCTATGAGCGGCTGAGGTCCAAGAGCATCGCCGATGAATCGGCTCCTACCAGGCTGACGCAACCTGCTCCGGTAGGAGCCGATTCATCGGCGATGGGTGCTAGCGGCACCCCTCATGAAACCCTCATGAAAATCCCTTCATAAACCCCCGATGACGCACCGCAACAACGCCAAGGTATAATCCTCCGGCCATGTCTCTCCCTCCCCTCGTTCCTACCCGCGGCCGGCGCTTCGCCGTGACCGCGCGCATCCTTTCCTCGGTCGTCTTTTCCTTCGTCTGCTACCTGTGCATCGGCATTCCCCTTGCCGTGCTGCCGGGCTTTGCACACCTCGACCTGGGTTATTCCACGATCATCGCCGGTCTGGCCGTGAGCGCGCAGTATCTTGCGACCCTGCTCAGTCGACCTCATGCCGGGCGCATGGCAGACGCGATGGGGCCGAAACGAACCGTCGTCGCCGGCTTGGTGGTGTTGGCGATTTCCGGTCTCTTCCTCGCCCTCGGCGCCATCGTGCCGAAGATCCCGGGGCTGTCGCTCACCCTGATCCTGTTGAGCCGCCTCGGCCTCGGATTTGCCGAAAGCTGGGTCAGCACCGGGGCGATCACCTGGGGTATTGGCGGCATAGGCGGCGAGCATACGGCGCGGGTGATCTCCTGGAACGGCATCGCCACTTACGGCGGCATCGCCGTCGGCGCGCCGCTGGGGGTGACCTTGGCGCGTGATCATGGCCTCATTTCGCTGGGTATCCTCACCTTCGCTCTTGGACTCGTGGCGCTGCCCTTTGCGCTGATGAAGGCGCGCATCGCGCCGAGTCATGGCGAGCGTCTGCCGTTCAAGAGCGTGCTGACGCGCGTCATGCCCTATGGCGCGGGGCTGGCGCTGGGCTCGATCGGTTTCGGTTCGTTGTCGACCTTCGTGGCCCTTTATTACGCGAGCCGCGACTGGTCGGATGCGGCGCTTTCCCTCTCGGTGTTCGGCGGCTGCTTTATCGGCATTCGCCTGATCTTCGGCAACGCGATCGACCGTTTCGGCGGCTATCGCGTCGCCATCGTCTCGTTCGTGGTCGAGTGCCTGGGGCTGATCCTGCTCTGGCTGGGCACGACTCCCCACGCCGCACTTGCCGGTGCCGCGCTGACCGGATCGGGCTTCGCCCTGGTCTTTCCCGCGCTGGGTGTCGAAGCCGTCGGCCGGGTCAGCACGCACAATCGCGGCGCGGCGCTCGGTGCCTATTCAGTCTTCCTCGATGTCGCCCTGGGCCTGACCGGTCCGGTTGGCGGCTGGATCGCAGGCTTGTACGACTATCCCGCCATCTTCCTGGCGGCGGGTTTCGCGGCGCTGGCGGCGGCGATCCTGTCGGTGTCGCTGTACCTGCGTTTCGGGCGCGATGCCCCGCCGCGCGATCAGCGGGCCAATGCACGGGCATAATGCCCGTCTGATCCCTCACGAGTGCTCTTCATGCCGTACGACCGTAGCTGGATGGGCTTTGGCATCATCGGTGCCCTGGAATCGGGCGGCATCGCGCTGCTGGTCGGCATCGTCGTCTACGCGCTGCTGCATTTCCTGGCGGGCAAGAGCAACGGCTGGAGCGATGGCAAGGAAATCTCCATCGCCTTCATCCTCAGCGTGGCGATTGGCGGCGGCCAGGATCTGTGGGACCTGCTCTACTTCACCATGGCGCCGCTGCAGTCGCTGACGCTGCTGCAGCTGAAACTCGCCGCCGTGCACGACCCCGACGCCATTGGCCTGCGCGTGTTCTTCGACATCGTCGGCGCGCTGATCGGTGCCTGCATCGGCTGGGTGTTGTTCTCCGGCGGCCTGAAGCGCCTCCTCGCCGGCATGCGCTCACCCTGAGGCATCACCCTGCTGTCGTAGGAGCCGATTCATCGGCTCCCACCGGTCGGAGCGTCAGCTCTTGTGCGAGAACATCCACTCCCACAGGTCGGGCGTGGCATACGCCTTCTCCCACGAGCCGTGATTCACCCCGGGAAACTCGGTGTATTTCACCTCGGCCTTGCGCGCGAGCAGTGCGGCGTTCATCCGGCGCGACTGCTCGGTCGGCACCACGTGGTCGTCGCCACCGTGGAAGATCCACACCGGTAGCGTGCCGATCTTCTTCGCCGTCCACGCGTAGGCATCCTCGCCCTTGGGCACGCCATGGACAAAGAGATTGCGCCCGTCGTCCGGCAGGGCTTCGACGCCGCCGCAGATGATGGCGGCGGCCGCAAACATGCCCGGATGGTCGGCGGCGATCTGCCACGAACCGAAACCGCCCATCGACAAGCCGGTGAGGTACAAGTGCTTACGGTCGCCGTGGAATTCCTTCACGCTCTTTTCGAGCGCCGCCAGCGCCATGTCGGCATCGGCCTTGTCGGTCCACTCAGTGTCGTTAGGCGCTTGCGGAATCACCACGACGGCGGGGAAATCCGTGTGCTGCTTCAGCCAGGGCGGCAGCCCTTGGGACAGCTGCGCCTGGTTGTCGTTGCCACGCTCGCCGCTGCCGTGGAGGAACAGGACGACGGCGGGATGCTTGCCTTCGACCTCGGCCGGGACGAAGACCTGATAGCGGTAGGTCTTGCCGTGGAGGTCGACACTGCGTTCGACGAACTGGGCGGGTGCGGCGGAGACGGTACTGATGGCGGTCATGGCGGCGAGAAAGGCGAGGGCGCGCAGCATGCTGAGGTTCCTGAGTTGATTTTCTGTAGGAGCCGATTCATCGGCGATCCCGCGGCAGCGGGCAGGTTATCGCGAGTATCCCATCGCCGCTGAAGCGGCTCCCACAGAAAGCGAGAGCTTCGCCGATGAATCGGCTCCTACGAAAAGCCGAAGCCCGGCGGGCGGAGGTGGCGAGGTTATATAACGGGGTCGAAGAGGCGGGCGACGTGCAGCGCGACGCGTTGCAGGTAGGTCAGGCGATCGTAGTCGTTCTGGTTGACCTCTTCGGACTGGGCGAAGTCGTGGACCAGCATGGCCTCGACCTGATCGGCGAAGGTCGTGTCCACGTTCAGCGCCGTGATCTCGAAGTTCAGGCGGAAGCTGCGGTTATCCATGTTCATGCTGCCGACGACGGCGGTGTCGTCATCGATCAGCATGACTTTCTGGTGGATGAAGCCGGGCTGGTAACGGAACATGCGGATGCCGGCCAGCGTGGCTTCGTGCGCGTAAAGCGTGGACGCCATGAAAACGGTGCGGTGGTCCGGGCGGCTGGGAATGAGGATGCGTACGTCCACGCCGCGGAAGACGGCCAGGCGCAGTGCGCCGAACACGGCCTGGTCGGGCACGAAGTAAGGCGTGGTGATCCACACGCGCTTTGTCGCCGCATGGATGGCCTGGGTGAAGAACAGCGAGCAGCTTTCCTGACGGTCCGCCGGGCCCGTGGCGACGATCATCGTGTTGGCGCGGCCGCAGCGTTCCGGTGGCGGCGACGACGGCGGTCGTTCACCGGTGACCCAGTACCAGTCCTCGGCGAACACGCGTTGCAGGTCGGCCACGGCGGGTCCTTCGATTTCCATGTGCGTGTCGCGCCACGGCGACAGCGGCGGCATGGCGCCGAGGTATTCGTCGCCGGCGTTGAGTCCGCCGACGAAACCGCGCACGCCGTCGACCACGAGGACCTTGCGGTGATTGCGGAAGTTCAGCTGGAGGCGGTTCCGCCAACGGCGCGTCGCGAAGGGGTGCGCATTCACGCCGCCGGAACGCAACGCCTCGATGTAGCTCGCGGGAAGATCGTGGCTGCCGATGCCGTCATACAGTAGGCAGACCTGGACACCGGCCGCGGCCCGCTCGAGCAGGGCGTCGCGCAGGCGCCGGCCGAGCACGTCGTCGTGGATGATGAAGAACTGGACCAGGACATAGTGCTCGGCGCGCGCGATCGCGGCGAACATCGCCTTGAACGCGTCCTCGCCGTCGATGTGCAAGGCCAGGCCGTTGCCGCCGTGCATGGCCGTCTTGAGCATGCGGCCGATGGCTTCGTAGCGCGCGTCGTTCACGGCTGCGGTGACGGGAAGGATGCCTGGCCGGGCCGGGTGCTCGGTCTCTTCGTGGAGCATGAAGAAGCGGGCCTGCCGCTGGCGGTGCAGGTCGACGTAGCCACCGAAGTGGCTGGAGCCGAGGAAAAAGTAGGGGACCAGGGTCACGTAGGGCAGCAGGACCAGCCCAAGCACCCAGGCGAAGGCGCCCTGCGCGGTGCGCGTATGCATGACGGCGTGCATGGCGGCGAAGATGCCCGCCACGTGCAGCATCAGCGCGGCGATCGCGATCATTGACCCGATCATGGGCTACCCGCCTCGATCTTCAATCCTGCGGCAAGAGTCTTTGTCGCGTGCGGGTGTATGTGCATAAGGGCCTGGGGCGGACAATCCACGTTATCGCTTTCCAACGAGCCTAACCCATGAATCCCTCTCCGTCCCGCCTGCCCTTGCTGGCACTGGCAGTCGCCGCGTTCGCGATCGGTACCACCGAGTTCGTGATCATGGGCCTGCTGCCGGAAGTCGCCACCGACCTCAAGGTGAGCATCCCCTCCGCCGGCATGCTGGTCTCGGGCTATGCCCTGGGCGTGGCCYTCGGCGCCCCCTTGCTCGCCGCACTCACGGCGAAGATGGAGCGCAAGCATGCGCTGCTCCTGCTGATGGGCCTGTTCATCCTCGGCAATGCCTTGTGTGCCATCGCGCCGAACTACAACGTGCTGATGGTGGCACGCGTGGTCGCCGCCTTCTGTCACGGCTCGTTCTTCGGCATCGGCGCGGTAGTCGCCGCCCATCTCGTGCCGGCCAACCAGCGCGCTCGCGCCATCGCCCTGATGTTTGCCGGCCTGACGCTGGCGAACGTCCTCGGCGTGCCGTTCGGCACCTTCCTCGGCCAGTGGGCCGGCTGGCGCTCCACGTTCTGGGCTGTCACTGCGCTGGGTGTGATCGCCGCGCTCGGTGTGGTCCGCTTCGTGCCTTCGCTGCCCGACCTCAAGGCGCCCGACATGCGCCGCGAATTGCGCGTGCTGCGCGAGCCGCAGGCGCTGATCGCGCTGGGCATGACGGTGCTGGGCTTTGGTGGCGTGTTCACCGTGTTCACCTATATCGCGCCGATCCTGCAGGAGCAGTCGCATGTCAGCCCGCACTGGACCGGCGCGGTGCTGGTGCTGTTCGGCCTCGGTACGACGATCGGCAACATGCTGGGTGGTCGCCTGGCCGACTGGAAGCTGATGCCGTCGTTGATGGGCATCCTCGTCGTCCTCACCGTCTTGCTGGTCGCCTTCGCCTGGACGATGCATTCGACCGTCGCCTCCATCGTCACCGTGTTCCTCTGGGGCATTGCGGCCTTCGCCACGATCGCACCGTTGCAGTCCCGCGTGGTGCATGTGGCCGGCGACGCGCCGAACCTGGCGTCCACCTTGAACATCGCTGCCTTCAACCTCGGCAACGCCGGTGGTGCATGGCTGGGTGGCGCGGTCCTCGCCGCAGGTTATTCCATGCCGACGGTGAGCCTGACCGGTGCGGCCGTCACCGTGGCGGGCCTCCTTGCTACGATGGCCAGTGTTGCGCTCGAGCGTCGCCGTCCCATGACAGCGGTGGCCGAAGGCGCCTGACTTCCTGGAGATTTGCATGAAAGCCGTTGCCTACCGCACCCCGCTTGCCGCGAACGATCCGCAGAGCCTGCTCGACATCGAACTGCCCACGCCCGAGGCGCAGGGTCGCGACCTGCTGGTGAAGGTCGAAGCCATCTCGGTGAATCCGGTCGACACCAAGATTCGCCGTAACACCGATCCGGAAGGCGCCGACAAGGTGCTCGGCTGGGATGTGGCGGGCACGGTGGTCGCGGTGGGCCCCGAGGTGCGTCGCTTCAAGCCCGGCGACACAGTGTGGTACGCGGGCGCGCTCGACCGCCCGGGTGCCAACAGCGAGTTCCATGTCGTCGACGAGCGCCTCGTCGGGCGTAAGCCGTCCACGTTGAGCATGGCCGAAGCCGCGGCGCTGCCGCTGACGACGGTGACCGCGTGGGAACTGATGTTTGAGCGGATGGGCATTCCCCATGGCACGCAGGGCCGTCCGGCCACCTTGCTGGTGATCGGCGCCGCGGGTGGTGTCGGCTCGATTGCCGTGCAGCTGGCGCGCCGGCTCACGGGCCTCACCGTGATCGGCAGCGCTTCGCGCCCGGAAACGCGTGCGTGGGTCGAGGCGATGGGCGCGCATCACGTGGTCGACCACACGAAGCCGCTGGTCGACGAAGTGCGCGCGGTCGCGCCGGATGGTGTCGACTACGTGCTCAGCCTGACACGTACCGAGGACCACTACCCGGCGCTGGTCGAGCTGCTGAAGCCGCACGGCAAGCTTGGCCTGATCGATGATCCCGCCGAACCGATCGATATCCGCCTGATGAAGCGGAAGAGCCTGTCGCTGCACTGGGAGCTCATGTACACGCGCTCCCTCTTCCACACCGACGACATGGCCGAGCAGGGCCGCATCCTCGACGAGGCGGCGAACCTGGTGGATGCAGGGGTGGTGAGGACCACGATGCGCGAGAACGTCGGCCCGATCAACGCGGCCAACCTGCGCAAGGCGCATGGCCTGCTCGAGAGTGGCCGGACGATCGGCAAGGTGGTTCTCGAGGGCTTTGCCTGAGAAACCACCCGCCGGTGGCGCCGACTAGCGCGAGTGCGCTCGTTCGGCGCTTTCGGCCATGAGCATGTTCGCTACGCTCTGGGCCTGTTTGCGAATTTCCGGGATGGCCGTGGACTCCCACAACGCACCGCGAAGCAGGCTGCCGATCGCAAAAAGATTCGAGCGGGCCCGTCCGTTGCCGTCGAGCAGATGGCCGTCGGGCAGGGCGGCGAAGCCGAGGCCGAGCGGATCCGGCTTGACGAGACCGTCGATCACCAGCTGACGCACGAGGCGATGCTCCGTGCGCAGCGTGTCTGTATTCAGACCGACCGTCTGGATCACGACATCGTAGGATTCGACGGCTTCGCCCCCGCCCGCGACTCCGCGCCTGACGTCGAGCGCTCCCTCGTGAGAAAGCGATACACCACGCATGCGTCCCCGCCCACGCGTGAGGCGCCCGGCGCGTTCGAGTGCGGCAATCGAGGCGGCGACCTGCGGCGGCATGCGATGACGCGCGCGTTCCCACGCCCAGCGGGCATGACGCAGGAAGCGTGCACGCTCGGCCACGGGGAGATCGGCCCAGAGCGATTGCGTGTGTGGGCGCAGGCCATCGACCAGCGTGCGCCAGTCGTCCGCCTGCGACGCGGCGTCGCGCAGGGCGCGCATCCACACGCGCACGTTGGGATCGTCGCGCATCGACTCGACCAGATCGGCGTCATCACCGCCCGGCGCCGAGGCGGCAGCCAGGTGGGGCTCGGGCAGTTTGCCGTGACGGGACAGGGCGGTGAATGTCGCGTTCGGCCAGCGCGCCGACAGTTCGAGTACCACGTCGACGGCGGTGAGGCCCAGACCGATGACCAGCACGCGCAGGGGGCGCTCGTCGATCGGCGCGGACACCAGGTACGGCCAGGGTTCGGTGACGTAGCGGCCGCTGGCGATGGCCGCGTCTTCCACGCCGGGGAGCGGGCGCGGAGGCAGGGAACCGATGGCCAGCACCGCCGCTTCCGCGTGCGCGACGTCGTCGCCGTAGCCGATGGTGACGCCTTCGCTCGAAGGCACCAGCGACTCGGCCATGAACGGAATGACGTTCACGTCGTGGCCGAACGAGCCGGCGTTCTTGACGGCCTGCTCCACGCGGGACTGCAGGAAGTCGCCGTACAGGCGACGGGGCAGGAAGTCCGAACCTTTGACGGCCGGGTCCAACGCTTGCGCGTATTCCAGGAAGCCGCCGGGCTTGCTGACGAACATGCCCATGGATGCGGCGCGAACGTTGAGCAGGTGGCGCTCCGATGGCGTGCCGTAGGCAACACCACGCCCGGCGCTTGCGGCGCCGGCATACCAGTTCAGGTGCAACGGCCGGGGCGTACGACGCTCCAGCAATTCGCTCACCAGCGTCGCCGCTGCTGCGCCACCGCCGATGATGGCGACTTTATGAAACATGCTTTGGTCCTTCGCCCTTGCGTTGGGGTGGAGGGCCGTTAGACCGTCAGGCCGTCAGGCGTCCCGCAATAATCGATTGCCTCGGTCGTGCGATCCAGTGTCCCGAAGGACCGGGCTGCTCATACGCGAGGTACTGTGCCAGATCGCCACCGTACACGTGAAGCGTGAGCGCGGTGTCATGGCGCGACAAATTGCGGCAGCGATGAGCGTGCGCTTCCGCAGCTTCGAACCACGTCGCGTCGCCGGGGCCGAGCCAGGTGCGGCCGGTGCTGCGTAGCGAATGGTCGGTGTCGTCTTTGTCGAAGGATTCCACTTCCAGTGCACCGGCGATCATGGCTTCGAGGCCCCACAGGCCGCCATGATCGTGCACTGGCGTGGCGTAGCCCGGCGGCCACGCCATGACGAGGATGCTCACACCCGGGCGCGCCCGTTCGGCGACCATCCAGCGTTCGAAGCCGCGACGACGCTCGCGCAATGGCCCCAGTGCCTCGATGACATCCGCGTGGCGGCCGTGCAACACGCGGCCGATCTCCCGCCCCATGGAGGCGAGGTCGGGCTGCGCCACGTCCGAATGATCGAGCGCGATGTCCCGCAAGGTCTTGATGATGGAAGAACGCTTACCCATGGCCCGAGGCCGTCCACATAAATCAACTGGCGGGAAGTGGAGCATGGGGCCCGTTAAAGCCTCGTAACCCGGGACGGTCGAGACGGGTTTAAACTTTTAGGGCGCAGGCTGCATCGAACTGTCGGAACCGCCCCCTGGCGGCTGTCGTCCCACGGAGAGTAAAGCCATGATCGTCCTCACCTCGCTCGTCGTCCTTGCCGTTGGTTTCTGGCTGGTCTTCGCGCTTATCGGCGCGGTGCTGAAGCTGGTGTTTGGCATCATCGGCGGTGTTTTCAGCCTGGTTGGCAGCATCCTCGGTGCCGTGATCGGCGGCGTCGTCATGCTGGTCGTCGCCCCCGTCGTCGCCCTGGCCCTGTTGCCGGTGCTGCTGCCGGTGGCCTTCCTTGCCTTCATCGTCTGGGCCATCGCGCGGTCGTCCCGCCGCCCCGACGTGGTCGTCATGCCCGCC
Organism: Luteibacter sp. P1_D3; assembly: GCF_056406135.1. Taxonomy (NCBI): domain Bacteria; kingdom Pseudomonadati; phylum Pseudomonadota; class Gammaproteobacteria; order Lysobacterales; family Rhodanobacteraceae; genus Luteibacter; species Luteibacter sp. P1_D3. The sequence continues at coordinate 47,926 of NZ_JBFUAT010000020.1, forward strand.
ACGCATCGCTGATCGGAACGCCCCGGCCCTTGCCGGGGCGTTCGTCGCACGGTCTCAGATACGCTTCAGATACTTCTTAGATCGAAGTTCACCGGGATACGGGCCCAGGCCTGCACCGCATGACCGTTGGCTTGCGCCGGCTGGAAACGCCATTTGGCCAGCACCTGGTCGCGTGCGGCCCGGTCGAGAAGCTCGTGACCGCTACTGGACTCGATGACCACATCCAGGGGCTTGCCGGTCTCGTCCACCAGAACACGTAAGGTCACCGTGCCCTGCATGTGGCCGCGAATCGCTTGCACTGGATACTTTGGTGCAGGCGCTGCGACGTAGGCGAGCGTGGCCTCGACGGGCCCGGCCTGTTCCGTCGGCGGCGATACGCTGACCGGAGCCGGTGGAACCATCGGCGCCGTCCCCTCGTCGGTCGCCATGGGCGGCGTCACCACCGGTGGCGCTTCGACGTGCTTCTGCACCACGGTGGTCGGCGGTGCCTTGGTCGGAATCCGTTGAAGCTCGATCGGCGGTGGCGGCTTCACGGGAGGAGGGGGTTCGACGAACTGGAGCACGAACGGCTGGGTAGATCGGGGCGCATCCACCATGTGGGCGACCATGGGGCGCATCACGGCGATGAGCGCAGCGGCGTTCAACGCGATGGCCGCACTCATGGCGACGATGCGAACGGTATCCGGGTGAACCCCGGCCAGGGACTGCGGACGAGCGAACGACATGAGCCACCTCCTGCAACATGGGGGAAGGTGATGCGCGGTCGGGAACACGGCCGGTGGGGACCGGCGGGGATCGTGTTCAGGTCCGGTTGCAGAGTAGGCAGGGTTCGCAGGAAGTTGCAAGCCGGCCGTTTAGATGGCTATTGGGTTACCGCTGACGGATGTGGGCCTCAGTGCGCCACCAGCATAGGCACATCGGACTGCATGAAAAGGAAGCGCGTCGTTCCTCCAAGCACCATCTCCGACAACCGCGAACGCCCCCAGGCACCCATGACGATCAGGTCGGCCTTCTCCTGATGAGCCAGCTCGAGCAAGGCCGGTCCGGGTGACGGCTGAGCCGCCGCATCCAGTCGCCGCACATCGGCCTTCACCCCGTGGGTGTCGAGCCAGCCGCAGATGTCGGTGTCGGGCAGGGCGCAGGTATCGAGGTCTTCATCGCGGCTGCCATCGATGACGGTGACCCGCGCTGCCTTGCGCAGCAGCGGTAGAGAGGAGCGCACGGCGAGGGCGGACTCGCGGCTGCCGCTCCACGCGACCAGCACATGTTCGCCCAGGGTCTCCACCGGCGCCGCCTCGGGGACCACGAGCACGCCGCGGCTGGCGCCGAACACGGTGCGCGATACGACGCCGAAGCCGACCGGGGCATCGCCACGCATGGTGGACGAGCGCTCCATCACCAGCATGTCGTATCCGGCGGACGCATGGCAGAGAAGGGTGACGGTGTCGCCGTTGCCCACGCGCCAGTTGCCCTTGAGGCCCCGCGATTCGAGCAACTGCGACCAGTCCGCGCCGACGGCCTTGGCGTCCGTGGAACGTTGGCGGACGGCGTCCAGCTGCATCGGGACCGCTTCGGGCACGGTGAACGCCGCAGCGGGCAGGTCGACCACGTGCATCCCGTCCAGCCTCGCATCGATACGCGTGGCGATGGCCAGGGCGGCACGCAGGCCCGCGCCCTGCGGGGGAAGACGACCGATGTGCACGAGCAGTTCGAGAGTCATGGCCCATGGAACAACGCGGGGTGCGTGCAGGTCAATGACCGCGACCGCGTGACGGGCCCAATTGCGAGTGTTTCGCAACAACGGGTGGCATCGGTTACCCTCGGTTCTTTGCGTCGTCCGGAAATGCCCATGGCCACCGAAAGCCTCCAACCGAGCTATCCCTTCGCCGAGGAAGTCGCCAGCAGCGTGATCCACGCCATCGGCCTCGTGCTGAGCATTGCCGGGTTGGCCATCCTGGTGGCGTTCTCGGCCATGTATGGCGGCCCGCGTGCCGTGGTCGCCAGTTCGGTGTTCGGCGGTACGCTGATCCTGCTGTACACGGCATCGACGCTGTATCACTCGATTCCCGGCGTGATGGCCAAGCGTGTGCTGCGCACGTTCGATCACATCGCGATCTTCCTGCTCATTGCCGGCACCTATACGCCGTTCACGCTGCTCGCCCTGCCAGGCGCGTGGGGCTGGGGCTTGTTCACGACGATCTGGAGCCTTGCGATCATCGGCAGCCTCGCCGAACTCGGCATTCTCAAGCGCTACCGCAAAGCGGCCGTGCTGATGTACGTGTTGATGGGCTGGGTCGCGGTGATCGCGATCGAACCGTTGCGAGAGCACGTGGAGACGGGAGGCCTGGTGCTGCTTTTCGGCGGCGGCATGGCTTACATGCTCGGGGTGCCTTTCTACCTGGCGCGCAAGCTGCCTTATCACCACGCGATCTGGCACGTGTTCGTGCTCGCGGGCAGCGTGCTGCACTTCCTGGCGGTGTTGCTTTATGTGATCCCGGACGCGCCGGGGCACGGATAAACGCCGGCTTTGGTAGGAGCCGATTTGTCGGCGATGGGCTTGGCGGCTATCCCGCTCCGTTGGCTTTTCGCCGATGAATCGGCTCCTACATTTGCCTGTTCGCCGATGAATCGGCTCCTACATTTATCTACCTAGCCTTTCTTTTTTTCCTGCTCTGGAACAAAGCGTGTGCGCACGGCTTCGGCCAGCAGGTCGGGTGGCAGGAGGCCCTGGGCGATCAGGAAATCGTTGAATGCCTTGCGGTCGAACGTCTTGCCCAGGCGTACCTGCGTTTCCGCCCGTAGTTGCAGGATGCGCGTGTAGCCGTAGAAATAGGCCGTGGCCTGACCAGGGCTGTTGAGTGTGTAGCGGTCCAGTTCCTGGCGCGCCATCGCCTCAGAGAGGCCGACGTCGTTGACGAGGATGTCGTGGGCGCGGTCGCGATCGATCAGGCCGAGGTTGAGCATCGGATCGAGGAAGGCGCGCGCGGCACGCAGCAGGCGGAACTGCAGTGCGATGAACTGACCCGCCGGTGGCTCGTACGGCATCATTTCCATTTCGGAATAGAGCGCCCAGCCTTCCACGTTGACGCTGTTGAAGGCGAACAGGCTGCGCGTGAGCGACACGCCCTGCTCGACCATCGCCGCGAACTGCAATTCATGGCCTGGCCGGCCCTCATGCGCGGTCAGCGTCCACGCCGCCGCTTCAAAGGTGAAGTCGTCGTACGCCTGCGTCGCCTGACCGCTCGATGGCGGGTTGCCCGTGGTGAGCACGAACGTGCCGCGCTGCCCCGTGTTGCCAACGAAGGGGGGCGGATCCATGTGGGGCGCGGGCGTGCGTGCGTTCTCCGCTTCGGAGGCGAGGCGCATGGCCATCTGCCGCTTCGGCAGTTCGACGATGCGCTGCTTGCGGATGGTGTCTTCGATCTTCAGCAGTACGTCGTGGTAGGTGGGTTCGACCTTGTCCTTGGCCAGTTGCTTCTTCTTCAGTGCCTTGAGAACGTCGCGGTAGTCGCCGTCGGGCAGGCCCTCGGCTTTCGCGACGACGGGCGCGAGCGCCTGCAACGCATAGGTCGTCTCCGCGAATTCGAGCTCGGCGCGGCCGATCAGGTCACGCGGCGTGATGTCGAGTCCGACTTGCTCCAGGTTGTAAGCGTACAGCGGCTCGGGAAGGCGGAAGTCGGTTCGCGAGCGCGGTAGCACCGTCTTCTTTACCCAGGCGTTGTAATCCTTCAGCTGCTTGTCGAGCTTCGCCATGGCATCGTCGCTGCCGGCGACTTTCTTCTCGACGAACAGTTTGCGGATGCCATCCACGTAACGCTGTGTGTTGCCGAGCTTCTGTTCCACGTCGGCCTTGACCGGACCGAGCAGGGCCTTGTCGCCGAGCTTTTCGTTGGTGCGGGCACGCGCCTGGTCGACCAGCGCCGTGCAGCCCGGCGTGATGCCGACGTAGCACTTCAGGCGACCCAAGGCGGCCTGGTTCTGCTCGGGGGTGCTCTGTTCGTTGAGCAGGGAGAATTCGCCGCTGAAGACGATTTGCCCGGCGTCGTACCAGGGCAGCAGGTATTTGTCGTTGAGGTCGATGCCCTTGATGTTGCCGTCGATCTGTTTGATGAGGATCTGCAGGTCCTGGTGGACGTTCGGATCCTTCTCCTCGGCCAGGCGCTGCACGTACTTCGCGCGCAAGGTCACGAGCGCTTCGCGCTGACGCTTGTCCACGTCAGGGCCGAGGTCGGCGGTTTTTTCGTCGTAGCCCTTCACGCCGATATCGGTTGCCGATTCGGGGCTGAAGCGCGCGGTGATATCGAGCAGCGGCTGGGCATCGGCATTGCTGCGGGCGATCCAGTCGGCAGGCTTGATGTCCTGCGCATGCACAGCGCCGATGGTCAGTGTGACCGCGGCGGCGAGGGTCAGTCGTCGAAACATGGGTGTCTCCCCGTGATGGTCCGTGGAGACTAGCCGCTGGGGCCGTGGCCCGCCAATGTGCCGGATGGCCGGTCAGCTGAAGAGGAGGGCGAGCCCCGCCAGGCCGATCATGAGGAACGACAGCACCACCTTGGCCACGACACCGAGCAGCATGCCGAACCACGTGCTCACACCGACATGGGCGGAGCGCAGAATGCTTTTGCCGGACCACAACTCGCCGACCACGGCGCCCGCGAAGGGACCGATCAGCAGGCCCGGAAGGCCGAAGAACATGCCGATGGTGGTGCCGATGCCGGCTCCCCACAGCGCCCGCGGACTGGCACCGATCTTTTTCGCACCAAGCGATCCGGCGATGAAATCCACGGCCACGCCAAGCACCGCGATGGCACCGATCACCACCAGCCAGCCCCAGCCGAGGTGCCGATACTCGTCCACGGCGGCAGCCAGCCAGATCCCGCCGAATATCATCGGGACGCCGGGCAGCACCGGCAGGATGGCGCCCGCGACCCCACCGATGATCAGGGCGGCGGCGAGAACGTAGAGAAACAGGTCCATCAACGAAAGGCCCCGCGATACTCCGGCTTCAGGTACGGAGAGAAAGCGTCGCTAGGCACATCCACCGCCTGTGGACCGGCGGCGTACGAAGCCACCTGGTAGGGCGGAAAGATGAAGGTCAGGCCATGGACCTTGTTGTCCGGGCCCGTGAGCAGGCTGAACACATGGAAGTGGTCCTTGCCTGGCTCGGTGCCGGCGGCAATCTGCTCGCTGTCCGAGGCGAGGGGTTCGTCCTGATCGTCCAGCGCCGTGAGGAGTTGGCGCCGTGCCTCGGCGGCGAAGGCCCTTTCCGCGGCACGCGGATCGGCGAACAGCTCGCGAATACCGATGACGCGATGGGTTTCGAGATCGTAGGTGAAGCTGTCGACGATGGGCGCCGGATGGGTGGCACCGGTGAAGGCGGAGCCGTCGACCTGCACGTTGATGAAGCGGTCGGTCCGCGAGGCGACCGCGATATCCAGGTTGAGGTCCCAAGGCAGCTCCCGGGCGCGTTCACGCGCGCCGGGCGCGTCCAGGCTGTCCATGAAGGCACGCTTCTGTCGATCGACGTAGCGCTCGATGGTCGCGCGCAACGGCTCGGCCCTCGCCGGCAGGTCGGGCAGGGACAATTCCATCGTATACAGGCCCGCCTGGCCGGATTCGGTATCCTTGTCGACGCTCGCCCGTGCGGGCGGCGGCGAGTCCCCGCCGTTCGTCCGGTCTGTTCCGCCGCGGCAAGCTGCAAGGCCGGCCGTGGCAAAGACCAGCGACAGGATGTGTCGCACCAGCATGTCGGCAATTCCTCCCTGCAAGGCTCGCATCTTAGCGTAGCCTTTCCATGGCGCAGGGAGCGTCAACGAACCGAAGGAATAGCGTGCACGACGCGACGACGGAAACCGTCACCCTCCTCAAAGCCGACGAGCTCGGTCGCATCGAGCGTGTCGAGCGCGGAGGCCAGCTGCTGATTCGTCGCGATATCGCGGCGGCACGCTGGTGGGCGCGCGCCTTTGCCCGCCGCGCGGCCGCTCGCGAAGCGCGTGCGCTTGGTCGCCTGGAGGGCATCGACGGCGTACCGCGCCTGCTGGCGTGGAACGGTCGCGTGCTCGAACGCAGCTACATGGCGGGCGAGCCGATGCAGGTCGGCCGGCCGCTGGATCCCGCGTACTACCGTGAGGCGCTGCGTCTGCTTGCCAGGCTGCACCGACGTGGCATCGTGCATAACGACCTGGCCAAGGAGCCGAACTGGCTGGTGCGTGAAGATGGCTCGCCGGGTCTGGTGGACTTTCAGATCGCGTGGACCCGCGGACGCCGCGGCAACCTGTTCCGCCTGCTGGCCCGTGAAGACCTTCGCCACCTGCTCAAGCACAAGCGCACGTATGCGCCGGACCGGCTGTCGGCTCGGCAGCGAGCCATCCTGTCAGCGCCAGCGCCGCATTCGCGGCTGTGGCGTGCTACCGGAAAACGCCTCTACAAGCTCATCGCGCGGCGAGTCTTCGGCTACTGGGACAACGAAGGCCAGGGCCGCATCCGCCGTTGAATCGCTCCTTGTAGGAGCCGATTCATCGGCGATGCTCTTCGGAACCTACTTCTCCACAAACGCCCGCTCGATCACGTAATCCCCGGGCTCGCGCGTGCGCGGCGATGCCTGAAACCCTTCGCCATCCAGCAGCACGCAGATATCGTCCAGCATCGACGGGCTGCCGCACAGCATCACCCGGTCTTCCGCCGGGTTGATCTGCGGCAGGCCGAGCGTGCGGGCCATCTCGCCATCGGCGATGGCGTCCGTGATGCGGCCGCGGTTGCGGAACTCTTCGCGCGTGACCGTGGGGTAGTAGCGCAGCTTTTCCCGCACCAGGTCGCCCAGGTACTCGTGCTCGGGCAGCACGTTCTCGATGTACTCGGAGTAAGCCAGGTCGTTTACGTGGCGAACGCCGTGTGCGAGGACGATGGTGTCGAAACGCTCGTAGGTTTCCGGGTCGCGGATGATCGACAGGAACGGTGCCAGTCCGGTGCCCGTGCCGAGCAGGTACAGGCGCTTGCCCGGCTTGAGGTCGTTCAGTACCAGGGTGCCGGTGGGCTTGCGGCTGACGATGATCGGGTCGCCGGGCTTCAGGTGTTGCAGGCGCGAGGTCAACGGGCCGTCCTGCACCTTGATGCTGAAGAACTCCAGGTGTTCCTCGTAGTGAGCGCTGGCGATCGAATACGCCCGCATCAGCGGGCGGCCTTCCACTTCCAGGCCGATCATCACGAAGTGCCCGCTTTCAAAGCGGAAACCGGGATCGCGCGTGGTGCGGAAACTGAAAAGCGTGTCGTTCCAGTGGTGCACGTCGATGACGTGCTCGGTCGCCAATGCCACCATGGTCTGTTCGAACCTCGAAGTCGTAGTGACGGAGCTACCGCGCCATGCGGGGAAGCCGGGGATCAGCTGGGGAAGCGGCCTGCGGGGGCCGCGCTGCCTCGCGCGTCGTGGCGGGTAGGATAATCCATATCCCCCGGAGGCCCAAACCGGGCGATCCGGCCGCGACCGGGCATGCACCGGTCACGTCCAGCCTCTAAGATGCCCACCCCGATGGAGCAAGGCGCTACCGATGACGAAGCCCGACTACGCCGAGGGCCAGGTCTGGACCTACCACCACCGCCCCGGTGAGGACGGCTCGCGGGTCGTCATCCGCAAGAAGGGTGTCGAGCCGGAGGATGGCGAGGTGTTTCACATCTCGATCCTGGGCGTGAAGCTGCGCAACCACCGGGTTGAGGGTGGCTTCCAGCCCGCCATGCATCACGCCGCCGTGCTGCGGACCACGCTGGACAAGAGCCTGCGCGAGCTGACGACGGCCTCGGACGAGGACACGGCCTGGGAGAACGGCTATGCCGTCTGGAGACAGGCCTATGACAACGGCGATGCCGGGGTCTTCGAGCTGAGCGTCGCGGAGATTCTTGGGTATATCGAGATGGTCGTCGCCGCCTCGGGTGAGGTGCACTAAAAAAAGAGCGCCCGGCTTCGGAAACCGGCTGGGGAGGAGCCGGAGTCCGAAGGGGGCGCAAGAGTCACACAGGGATTGGAAAGCGGTTACGCGGTCTTAGAAGTCGTACGAGACGGACAGGCGCGCATAACGCGGGTCCTGGGTGTAGAGCCCAACGCCGTAGATCGGACTCGGCGTGCCCGGTGAGGCGAACTCGGTCGGATAGCGGAACGTGGGGCGCTGCTCGTTCAGTACGTTGAAGACGTTGGCAGCGAAGGCCAGCCTGGACGCCGCCCACTCCGGACGGTAGGTGATGCCGAGATCCAGCTGGAACGTCCACGGCAGGCGACCCGCAGCACCCGGGGGTGACGGCTGGCCATCGCAGAAGTGATACGAGCTGCCGTAGTGGGCCGGATCCGGGTCGGTCACGCCGTCGCCGTAGTAACCGAGGCAGTTCTGCGGCGCGCCGCTGGCCGCCGTGAAGTTGCCCGAGGCCTGCCATTCCGGTGCGAACTGCCAGTAACCGTAGGCCTTGAACACGTGCGGGTGATCGTTGCCGAGCACGCCGTTGGAGTTGGCCATCACGTACTGGTTGTCCCAGTCTACGCTGCCGGCGGCGCCGGACTGGCGCGTGTCGGTGCGCGACTGACCTTCGGTATCGCCGTACGAGCGCGAGAACACGTAGTCGAACTTGCCGTACCACACGCCATCGAACTCATGCGTCAGGTACAACTCGGCGGAGTAGTAGCGACGCTTCGGCTTCGGCATGCCCATTTCTTCGCGGCTGAGCGGCACTTCCTGCGCATTGCCGTTCGTGTCGAGGATGGTGAAGGTGTTGGCCTGGCCGCCGTTGACCAGGTAGCAGCTGTTGGTCGAGCCGACGGTGTAGCCGAGCGCGGCGGCCTTGTCGGTCACCAGACCGATATCGCAGAAGTCGTCGATGACCGAGTTGAGCTTGCGCACGGTCAGCTTGGAACCGTAGGTCCAGTTCGCCGACAGCGACTTGTCGAAGCCCAGGATGTATTCGTCCTGGTTCTCGGCCTTCAGCCCCTTGCCGGCCACCGTGCGCGGGTCAGGCGGAATGCCGTACGAGTTGTTGCCCGAGACGACGTTGCTGAACTGCGTGAGGCCCGTGGGAGCACCCGTCACCGGGTCGATGCCGGAATACGTGAAGTACTGCTGGGTCGCCGTGTAGCCAGCGGCGGCGCCGGTGGCCGGGCTCAACGGCAGGCCGAGGTAGTAGCGGCCGGCATTGCCGTAGACCTTGAAGCTGCCGTCACCGTTCACGTCCCACACGACGCCCAGGCGCGGGGCCCACTGCGGTGCGGTCTGCTTGATGAAGGCCTGGCCGTTCTGGTTGTAGTCGGTGAACTGGTCGTTGCGCAGGCCGAGGGAGAGCAGCACGCGATCGCTGACCTGCCACTTGTCTTCGATGTACTGAGCCCTCTGGTCGGAGCGCACGTTCACCGAGTTCGCGACGACGGCCCTGTTGACCCAATAGCCGTTCTGGCCATTCGGGAACAGGTACGGTGCCGGCACGAAGTTCTGCCCCGGCGTGTTGTCGATGGCGATGGTCGGGTCTTTCTGCTGGCCGTAGGTCCAGGTATAGCCCGGACCGGGGCTGTTCGTGCCGAAGTCCAGGATCTGCGACCTGACGTTGTCGATACCCACCGAGATCGTGTGGTCGCCCGCCTTGTAGGCGACATCGAAGCGCAGGTTGTTGGTCTTGTTGCCACGGCCCGGTGAACTGATGTCCGCGACCTGGCCGTTCTGGATGGGCTTGCCACCGTTCAGCGCGGGATTCTGCAGGGTCGAGCTATCGACGCGCGAGAGGGTCGGGTCGTACTCGCCGCCGGGCTGATCGTAGTTCTTGTTCGACATCTTGCCGTAGCTGGCGCTTACGGTGAGGTTGTCGGTGATATAGCCGGTGTACTTGGCCATCCACAGGTCGCCGCCGGTCTTGGTGTTGTCCACGGGACCGATGGTCGAGGTACGCGTCAGGTTCGCATAGTCGTACTTGTAGCGCGTGCCCGAGCCTTCGCGCTTGTCGCCGACGTCGGTGAGTTCGAGGATGTTGCTGTCGGTGATGTTCCAGTCGAGCTTGGTGTACCAGCGCGGATCCTTGTAGACGTTGTTCGATGCCGGCGTGGTGTTGCCGACTTCGTTGACGTTGTTCTGGTTCTGCTTCTCGAACTCCGCCGCGACGAAGAAGAACAGCTTGTCCTTGACCAGCGGGCCGCCGGCGTAAACGCTGGCGGTCGTGGTCCACTGCGTGTTCTGGCTCTTCGGCTGGTACAGGTTGCCTGCGGGCGCCGAGGCCGGAATGTTGGCGTACTGCAGGTTCGGGCCGGAGGCGCGCGCCCACTCGGGCTCCCAGATGATCTGGGCGCCGAAGTGCCATTCGTTGGTACCGCGCTTGCCGACCTGGTTGATCACGCCACCATCGGAACGGCCGTACATGGCGCTGTAGCCGCCCGACAAGGCCTCCTGCTGGTCGATCGCGCCGTACGGCAGCTGCAGGCCGCCGAGGGCGTTCAGCGGGTCGGTCGTGTTGAAACCGTTGATGTAGTACGCGTTCTCGTTGGCCGCGGCGCCGCCGAAGCTGACCACCGAATTGCCGTTGTCGCTCTTGAAGTTGCCGCCATTGTTGACGACACCGGGCGCCAACGACGCGATGGACTCGGCGCTGCGACCCAGGGGCAGCTTGGCGAGCTGCTCGGAGGTAATCACGGTGCGCGAATCGGTGGACGTCACGTCGATGTTGGGGATGGCAGTCCCGGTGACGGTGACGCCGCCGAGCGACGTGGCATCGGCCGCGTCGGCGCCTGCCGAGGGCGCGTTGAACGACACATCCGTGCTGGCGCCCACGCGCAGGCTCACGTCCTTGCGCGAATCGATGGTGGCACCGTCGCGCTGCAGGCTGACCGAGTAGGTGCCGAGCGGAAGCTGGTTGGCCGCGTACTTGCCGCGTGCGTCGACCTGCACTTCGCGGCGGAAGCCGTTGGTGCTTTCGATGAGGACGGTTTCATTCCCGCCTGTCGGCACGTTGCCGTTGATGCTGCCGGTCGTGGACTGCGCGTAGACGCCCGTCACGCCGCCCAGGCAGGTACACACCGCCAGTGCGAGTGCGCTCCTGCGAAGTAGAAACTGGTTTTTCATGCTTTCCCCGAATGTCTTTTGTCCCGGAATAACGGCAGCACGGGACCGCGGCGACAGGCCCCCGCCTTTCGCCGTGACTGGAGCCTCGAAGACCCCTCCCGCACTCCATCGCTTTATCCGTTCATTTGTCTCGATCCAAATGAACTGGTCTTACGGTTTACAGGAGGCATCTGGCGTTGTCCATACCGTCGAACGAGCGTTTGGATGGACGTCCAGCCGTCCAAACGCTATGGCGCGGTGCAGCAGAAAACGGTGTAACTATGGGTATTTGACTGGTTTTTTGGGTTTTGTGTACCTCGCAGGTATTGCGCCGGAGGGCACGTTGGGGGTTCGCAAAGGAAGGCGAAAAAAAGTTGCTGGCTTGTCCCTTGCCGTCACGAGTCGTGCACATCCTTGGATCGTGGCAAGTCTCATGCCAGCCGCCGCTCACCTGGCGTCGACCGGATCTGCCCGACATTGCCGGCCATGAAGATCGCCACGTTCAACGTCAATGGCGTCCGCTCGCGGCTCGACCACCTGCTGAACTGGCTGGAGCGGGAGGCGCCGGATATCGCCTGCCTGCAGGAGCTCAAGTCGACCGACGCGGCTTTTCCGGTCGACGCGATCAACGAGGCGGGCTATGGCGCCCTGTGGGCCGGGCAGTCGGCCTGGAATGGGGTGGCTATCCTGGCCAGGGGTGTGGATCCCGTCGAGAGTCGACGCGGCCTGCCAGGTGATCCGAAGGATACCCAGAGCCGATACCTCGAGGCCGCGGCGCACGGGGTGATCGTGGGCTGTCTCTACCTGCCCAATGGGAATCCGCAGCCCGGCCCGAAGTTCGATTACAAGCTGGACTGGTTCGAACGCCTTCTCCGCCACGCCGCGACCTTGATGAAAAGCGGCCATCCCGTTGTCCTGGCCGGTGACTACAACGTCGTGCCCACCGACGAGGACATCTACGATCCCAAGGGTTGGCGCCGCGACGCGCTCCTCCAGCCGGAAAGCCGGGAGGCCTATGCGCGTCTCCTCGCCCAGGGCTGGACCGATGCCCTGCGCCAGATCCACCCCGACGAGCGCATCTATACGTTCTGGGACTATTTTCGCCAGCACTGGCCGCGCGATCGCGGCCTGCGCATCGATCACCTGCTCCTTTCCAGGGATCTCGCGGCCCGGCTGAAGGACGCGAACGTGGACCGCTGGGTCCGTGACCTGCCCAAGGCCAGCGACCATGCGCCTACCTGGGTCGAGTTGACGTCGCCCAAGGCCCGAAAAAGGGCAAAGCGCGGCTAGGCGGGTGGCGGAAATCGGTTAATTCGTGCCCGAGCGCCCATGTAAGCGTTTACATGGGGAGTGACGCTGCATCCGCACTTGCCACCACCCGCCCAAGTCCTAGACTAGGCAGCTATCAGGGGAGGGGGCGGACCGGGCGGTAATGAAGATCGATGGCGGCAGCGTTAATCGCCCCGAACCGGTAATGCTGAGCGAGGTTGCCGAGCGGCTGCGCAATCCGCGCATCGACCGGATCGTGGCGAGCTTCCGCGAGTATCGCGTGTCGCTCATGCGCACGGTGATCCTTGGCTTCGTGGTCATCTGGACCGCCGCCTGGCTCCGTGGCCCGGTGCCGATGGCGCTCGAAGCGCATCGCGCCTTTCCCGTGGCACTCGCCCTGTTCGCCGTGAGCACCTTGTGGATGCTCTTCCTCCGCGCCCGGCAGCACAGCCAGAGCAGCACGGTCGATGTGATCGGTAACGTGGCCAACTTCGCCATGGTCGCCTTGTTGCTCAAGTCCGCCTTCATGCTGGTCATCACGCTGACCGCCGTGCTGCCCTTCCTGTCGGTGGCGGTGGGCGTGCGTTACAGCCGTCGGGCCTTTGCCTCCGGCGTCGTCGCCTCGGTGGCCATCCTCCTGGTCAGCGCCCCGGATGGCTACTGGGTCGGCCGGCCGGCCTACGCGCTCTATGCATTGGCCCTGGTCATCGTCCTGCCGATGACGCTGTACCGGATGATGGACGCGCTGCGCGAAGTGTCGGCGGAGGCCATCGCGTCGCGCGAGGCCCAGCATCGCTTCATCTCGATGATGAGTCACGAAATGCGGACGCCGTTGAGTACGGTGATCCACTCGGCGTCGCTGATCGATACCTCGGTGATGAGCGACGACCAGCGCCGCCTCGTCGCCCTCCTGTCGACCAATGCCAACGCCCTGCTGCATCGTGTCAACGCGGTTCTCGACGTGGCCTCCTTTGCCGGTGGCAGTTTCACCCTGCGCCACCAGGCGTTCGCCTTCGACGAGGTGCTGGCGACGGTGGGTGCGGTGTGTCGCCCGCTCGCCGCCGAGAAGCGCATCGCGTTCAGCCTCGCCCGTGACGCCTCGGTGGGAGGCGTCTTCAACGGCGATCCGGGGCGCATCGAGCAGGTGCTCTCCAACCTGGCGTCGAACGCCCTGAAGTTCACCCCGCCGGGCGGCTCGGTGAACGTGCACGTGGACCTCCACGAGGGCGTCGGCGGGCGTGACCCGACCATCACCTGCAGTGTCTCGGATACCGGCATCGGCATCGCCGACGCCGACAAACAGCGCATCTTCGATCCCTTTCACCAGCTCAGCGCGGGCGAAAGCCGGCGGCAGGAGGGCGTCGGGCTGGGGCTGTACATCGTGCGCAACGTGTCGGAGCAGATGCAGGGTGGCCTCGATGTCACCGATAATCCGCTGGGTGGTGCGGTCTTCACCTGGCGCTTCCCCTTGCCGCGGGCGGCGGCAGGCGCGCGCAGCGTGGCGGAGACGCCGCTGGTCGAGCTGCTCGACGAGCATCGGGGTCGCGTGGAATCCCAGCGTTGCCTGGTCGTGGACGACAACGCGGCGAACCGCGAGATCGTCGGTCGCATTCTCGAGCGTGCCGGACACCAGGCCGTCTTCAGTGCAAACGGGGACGAGGCGCTGGCGCGTCTGGGTGCGGATGGCTTCGACCTGATCTTCATGGACCTGCACATGCCCGGCAGCTCCGGCTGGGATGTGCTCGGTCGCATCGACGTGATCCGGCGCACCGAGAGCGTGCCGCCCATCGTCATGCTCAGTGCGGACTCCAGCCATGACGCGGTACGCATCGCTTTCAAGGCCGGTGCGCGTGCCTACCTGACCAAGCCGATCGCCGCGCAGCGCCTGCTCGATGTGATCGAGTCCATCGCCGCCGAGCGACGGATGGAGGAAACCGCGCGCGGCTGGCAACAGCCGTTGCTGGAGGAACCCGCGGGGCGGGGGGCGATGAGCACGCCGCTGGACGAGATGCGCGCGCTGACCAGCGCCGAGGAATACAGGGGCTTCATCGACCTGTGTGCGGGTGCGGCCGAAGGCCACCTCGACACCTTGCGCAATGCGGTGCTCTCGCGTGACATCGCGACTGCCGCGGAGTGCATTCACGCCCTGCGCAACGTGCTGGGCAACCTTGGTGTGCCGGGTGCCTCGCGCGTCTGCGACGATCTTTCCGTGCTGATCGACGCCGGTGGCGACATGCGCGCCGCCGTGGTCGAGCTGGATGGCCTGGCCCGCTCGGTGCGTCGCTTCGTCGAGACCCAGCGCGGCGGCGCGCGCACGTCGGCGGATGTCGGCGCATGACGGATCTGGAGCGCCTCGCGCGGGACATCGGCGAGGGTGAACAGGCGGCGCCCACGATCAAACCGGATAACGAGGCGCGCATCGTCTTTCACGGCGCCGCGCCGCATGCCAAGTTGGCGCTCGCGATCGTCTATCTGCACGGCTTCACGGCGAGCCAGGCCGAAGGCGCGCCGGCTCACCGTGAAATCGCCGCCGCCGTCGGCGCGCACCTCTACCTGGCCCGGCTCAGCGACCATGGCAGTGATGCGCCCGACGCCATGGCCGGGGCGACACCCGAGCGCTGGCGCGATGATGCCCGGCGGGCCCTCGATATTGGCCTGCAGTTGGGCGAGCGCGTGCTTCTCATCGGTACGTCCATGGGCGCATCGCTGGCACTCGATCTTGCCGCGAGCCGGCCGGACGTGGTTGCCGGTGTCGTTGCGTGGTCGCCCGGCATTCGCGTGCATGATCCGGCGCAGTTGCGCGCCGCGGTGATGCTCCAGGGTTCCGTGGCGCCACCGGGCGAGCGCAGTCCATTCCAGCGGCGCTACTGGTCATCGATGGTGCACACCGATGGCTACCGAGCGATCGCACGCCTGTTTATCGAGCGCATGCGTCCGGAGGTGTTGCAGGACGTCGTTTGTGCGGTCTTCTTCGGACTTTGGGATGGCGGCGAAGGTGATCGCGACACCCTGACCTCGGCAAGCGCCATGCGCCATGCCTTTGGTTGGCTCGGCACGCCGGCGTCACAACGCCGGCTGGTGGCTTACGACCACGCGGCCCATGTGCTCGCGTCGCCGGAGCGCTCCCCCGCTGCCGCGCGTGTCCTCGCCGATTCACTCGCCTTCCTGCGCGACATCGGTCTTACGCACTGAAGCCGCCACGCGTTATCGTGGACCCTCGACGGAGGTGGGGGTGAAAGGGGTGCGCTTCGCTCGCGCAGTAGCTGCGTGGTTAGGGCTGGCCGTCGGCTGGTGCCTCGTCGTGCCCGTCGCGGCGGCGGCAGATAGCCGTGCCCGCGCGATCGACCAGTTCTACCACACCGCCTGGACCGTTCGCGAAGGTGCGCCCGGCCAGGTCACGGCGCTGGCGCAGACCAGCGACGGCTACCTCTGGCTGGGTACGCAGACCGGCCTTTATCGCTTCGACGGCGTCACCTTCGAGCATTACCGACCGCGCGAGGGTGGGGACTTCCTCGCGTCGAGCGTCGCCTCGCTTTATGCGCCACCCTCGGGTGGACTCTGGGTCGGGTTTCGCTATGGCGTAGCGAGCTTCGTCGAAGGCGATCGCGCGACGCACTACGCCGCGTCGTCGGGCCTGCCCACGGCCACCATCTACGCGATCGGCGGCACACCGGACGGGCGTATCTGGGCCGCGACTTTCAACGGTCTTGCTCGCCTGGACGGGCAGCGCTGGTCCCTCGTCGGCGCATCGATGGGCCTGCCGGGCAATCGCGCGCGCAACCTGTCGGTCGACCGGGAAGGGCGCTTGTGGGTCGCGACCGACCAGGCCCTCGCGTGGCTGCCCAGGAATGGCGCGCACTTCGAGTTGGCCACGCATGCCGTCGGCCGGGTAAACCGGATCGCGGAAGCGCCGGACGGCTCGATCTGGGTGGCCGAGGCCGATGGTGGCGTGCGGCCGGCCTGGGCCGGCGCCTCGCCGCCGGAAGATCACGGGCCCAGCCTCAATCTCTCCTCAGCCGGCCTGCTGTTCGATCGCGATGGTGCCCTGTGGATGCCGACGCTCGGCGACGGCATCCGTCGCGTGCCACGCGTCAGCGACCTCCCGCGCGCGCAGATCGAGGCGAGTGGCACGGCGGCCCAACGCTTTATCGAACGCGACGGGCTCAGCTCGGATTACCTCAGCGCCGTCATCCAGGATCGCGAAGGCAGCGTCTGGGTGGGCGGCAGTCGCGGCCTCGACCGCTTTCGCGTCAGCCGTCTTCTTCCTGCGCCGCTGTCGCCCGGCGCGAGCGACTTCGCGCTGGTCGCCGCGAAAGGTCATGGCGTCTGGGTCGGTACCAAAAATCGCCCGTTGACGCGCGTGGATGCGATCCGGGTGCAGCCGGGCGACTTTCCCGAAGCGATCACGGCCGCGTCGCGTGATGGCGAGGCCACATGGTTGGCCGGGCCGCACGGGGTGTGGCGCCTGCAGGACGGTATGCCGGAGCGCTTTGCCTCCCTGCCTGCCGAGGATTACACCGGCGTGCAGGCCGTCGCGGGCGATGGCAAGGGCGGTGTGTGGCTCTCGATCAACCGGCCCGGCATCTACCACTACACCGAAGGCGCATGGGTCCATGACCCGATGCCAGCCATCGCCAACGATCCGGCGCCCCTGGTTCTCATGGGAGACGCGCGCGGGCGCTTATGGATGGGCTTCGCCCGCAACACCATCGTCATCCGCGACACCGGTCACGATACGCAGCTGGGCCCGACGGATGGGCTCGCGGTAGGCAATGTCACCGCCCTGCTGGAGGACCGCGACGCCATGTGGCTGGGTGGTGAACTCGGCATCGGCGTGGTCGTCGGGCGGCAGGCGCGAACGATCGTCACCCGCGGCGAACCACTGCGTGGCGTGTCCGGCCTGGTTCGCGATGCCCGTGGCGATTTCTGGGCGAATACCGCGCAGGGCGTGGCGCGCATCGGCGCGGCGCACATGGCGCGGGCGCTGCAGGATTCCACGTACCGTCCGCCGGTCACCCTGTTCGATTCACTGGACGGGTTGCCGGGCACGCCGGCCCAGTTCCGGCCGCTGCCGACCGCCGTCGTGGCCGACGATGGACGTCTCTGGTTTGCCACCACCAGCGGCGTCGTCTCGATCGATCCGGCCGACGTACCGCGCAACCCCTTACCGCCGCCGGTGTCGATTCGCTCGATCACCACCGATATGGGCAGCTGGCCCGTGGCGCCGACGGTGAACCTTCCGGCGCACACCGAGCGGTTGCGTATCGGTTATACGGCGACCAGCCTCGCGATGCCGGAGCGCGTGCGCTTCCGTTACCGCATGGAGGGTATCGACACGCGTTGGCGTGAGGCAGGCACGGAACGCGAAGCGGTCTATACGGATCCACCGCCGGGCCATTACCAGTTCCGCGTCACCGCGGCCAACGAGGATGGCGTGTGGAACGAAGAGGGTGCATCGGTCACGATTGTCGTTGCGCCGACGTTTTTCCAGACGCCCTGGTTCGTGGTCATCTGCATGCTGTTGGCGTTCGCCGCGCTTTGGCTCTCGTTCTACGTACGCATGCGCCGCATGGAAGCGCAACTGCGTGCGCGGTTGCACGAACGCCACGCCGAACGTGAGCGGATCGCCCGCGAGCTGCATGACACCTTGCTGCAGAGCATCCAGGGGCTGGCGATGCGTTTCCAGGCCATCGCCAACCGCGTGCCTGCCGATCAACCCTTGCGCATCGCGATGGAGAGTGCCCTGGACCGCGCTGAGGAGGCGCTCGTGGAAGCGCGCGACCGCGTGCGTGACCTGCGTGGACATGCCGGCGAATCGTTCGCACTGGATGTCGCCCTCGTCGAACTCGCGCGTGTCTACGCGACGGAACACACCGTGCCCGTGCTGGTGCATGCGGCGATCGACATGCGCGACATGGATCCGCTGGCGCGCGATGAACTGTATGGCATCGCGCGCGAGGCGGTGCACAACGCGATCGCCCACGCGGAGGCATCGCGCATCGATGTGGTGATCGAAACCGAGGGTACCGAACTCGTTCTGCGAGTTCGCGATGATGGCCGTGGCATCGACGACGCCGTGCTTCGCGGCGGCGGTCGCGCCGGGCACTGGGGTTTGCGCGGGATACAGGAGCGTGCGCAGGCGATCGGCGGGACAGCCGCGTTCGCATCGGGTGTCGAGGGCGGTACCGAGGTGATCGTACGCGCGGCCGTCGACCGGGTGTTTCCTTCGCGCGCCCGATGGTGGCGGCGTTGGTATGGGTGACGCGGCGATCTTGCCGTCGATGATTGCCACGCTCGCGGCTGACCCGGGGTGGCGTGAGCCGATGGCTTTCCTTCGTCGTGCCGAGGCGATCGATCAGCTCGACCTTCACCTGGTCGGTGCGAGCGGGGCGTCGCTGCGCGAGCAGGCCGAGGCCTTGATCGCGGCGATGGAAGCGGTCGACCACGAGCTGTTCGATGATTTGCGTCGGCGCATTCGTGGTGGCGAAGCGCGGCAGGCCTTGTCGCCCTGGATCGCCAGCGAGGTGACGCCCGGCCAGCACTACGACGCGCTGGATGCCCTGCTTGCCGGGATTCTCGCGATCGACGAGCCCGACGTCGCCGATCCCGCGCCACCGCCGGAGATGGTGTTCTACCAGCCCTCGCCCGCGCGGCACATCGTGGACGGCATCCGGCGTGCCTCGATCTCGGCCAGCGACATCGTGCTCGACCTCGGTTCGGGTCTTGGTCACGTGCCGATGCTGGTGCACATGCTTACCGGCGCGCGTACGCGCGGCGTGGAGCGCGAGCCTGCCTATGTGGACTGTGCGGCGAGCGCGGCCTCCGCACTGGGCCTGGCTCGGGCTGACGTTGCGTTCACCGCGGCGGATGCCCGGGACGCGGATCTGGCCGGTGTCGACGTCTTCTATCTGTTCACGCCCTTTCTGGGCATGGTGCTACGCGACGTGCTGGCGAAGATCGAGGCCGAGGCCGCCAGGCGGCCACTGCGGGTGGTAGCGCTTGGACCCTGCGCGCGGTCGTTCGCACGAATGCCGTGGTTGCGCAGCGGGGACCCCGATCCTGCAGCGACGGATCGTATCGTGGTTTTTCGTTCCTCGCCCTAGGCTTACCAGCGCCCGCGACCGCCGCCGAAGTTGTTGTTGCCGGCACCGACGGAAATGCTGACGCCGCCCGTCGGGTGCTCGCAGTCGCCAAACGCCTGGCTGAGGCTGACCACGCCGGCCTGGTAGCTGCCGCTGCCGCCATGGCTGGCGCTGACCACGCCGGTGCTGAGGCTGCCGTGCACCTGGGGCTTGTTGTAGGTCGCGTCGTCACAGCGAGGCACGCCGCTGTCGGTCTCGGTATTGGCCATGCGGCCGCTGGTGTCGCCGTAATAGGCGCCAGGCGGGTCCTTCGGGCGGGTCGGCGTGACCGCCACGCTACCGCCATTCTTCGGTGCGGTGCCCGCCACACTGCTGGCGGTCGCCGGGGCGGCCGTGCTGCTGGCCGGTGCCGGCACGTAGTCGGCCGGCAGTCGCAGGTTGAGGGGCTTGCTGGCGTCCTGCGCCCACGATGAGGTGGCGACGAGGGCGAGGGCGGCGAGGGCGGCAATGGCTTTCATGGGGAACGCTCCGGGGGCAGGCTCTCGAACGCTCGAGGGCGCGTCCGGTGTACCGGCCTTTGAAAGCCGGATGCCGGTCGGAGTTCCCGACCGGCCCGGACCACTTTACTCCGCGAGTGCCTCGTCGGCGTCTTCGGGGACGCTTTCGCCCAGGCGCACGCGCAGGGCGTCGATCTCGCGCCGGAGGTTGCGGTTCTCCGCCTCGAGGTCGGCTACCTGCTCGCGCAAGGCTTTCACCTCGTCGGTCGGCTTCTCCCGGGGCTTGCGCTTGGACTCGCGCACCCGCTTGGCGGCCTGCTTCAGTTCGTCGTCGCCGGCGGTCGCGGCCGCGCGCTGTTCGTCTTCGGGAAGGCTGGCCACCGCGGCGGCGGCACTGATCGACAGGGCACCGGACTTGACGGCGGCGACCACTTCAGGGGCAGCCTCCTTGCGGATCTTTTCGATCATGCCGACCTGGTTGCTGCTGATCCGCGCCTCACGAGCGATGTCCTTGCGGCTATCGACTGGCGTGGCCTTGGGTGGCTTGGGCGCGGCGGGCTGGGCGTCGGTGGTATCGAAGGGCACGTCCGATTCCGCCAGCTGCGCGCGGCGCTCGGCGAGGATCTCGCGTTTGCGCAGGGCGAGCACGCCGCGCTGGAAGTCCGACACGCTGCGCCGGCCCAAGTGCTGCTCGATCATCCATAGGTGAACGTCGTCGATCGAACGAAAGCGTTCGTTCTGCACGGTCTGGAAGGGGATGTCGTGCTTGCGGCAGATGCCGTAACGGTTGTGGCCGTCGACCAGCGTGTCGCCCCACAGCACCAGGGCGTCGCGACAGCCCTCGCTGAGCAGGCTGCGCTCCAGCGACTCGTACTCGTCGGGGGTCAGCGGGTCGATGTAAGCCTTGAGTTCTTCGTTGACGACGATGTGCATGACGGGCTGCCCTGTAAACCACAACCCGCCATTCTACCGGAACCCCCCGGAAGCCATGGCGTGGATCGCATCGCCGAATTCCCTCCGCCGCGTTTTTGTTGCAAACTTATAGTTGTCATGGCAGGGGCTTCCATGACTCACAGGGACACCGGATTCACGCTACGGCGTGCGTCTGATCGCGCTTGCGCTCGGCGCATGGTTTGGGGAAAACACGATGACTGGATTGGCAAGGACGTTGGCAGCCGCACTCGCGCTGTCGTTGGTGACGCTCGTCGCCCAGGCTTCTCCGGTATCGGAGCTGCCGTGGAAATTCGGGCCCACGAAGGTGCAGGTCGGCCCGCAGGCAACGCTGGATGTACCCAAGGGCTATGCCTTCCTCGACCCGGAAGGTACCAAGCGTCTCAACGTGCTGATGGAAAATCCGCCCGACCAGACCGACACGTATACGCTCGCTCCGGAGGATATGGCGTGGACGGCGTTCTTCGGTTACGACGACATCGGCTACGTCAAGGACGATGAAAAGCTCGATGCCGACGACATCCTGAAGAATGTTCGCGAAGGCACGGAGGAGAGCAACAAGGAGCGTCGTTCGCGCGGCTGGGACACGCTCACCCTCATCGGCTGGAAGAACCCGCCGAAGTACGACAGCGAGTTCAAGTCGCTGGCCTGGTCGTTCATCGCGCGCAACGACAAGGCGCAGACCGAGGTGGTGAATTACAACGCGCGCATCCTCGGCCGTAGCGGCGTGATGAACGTCGTTCTCGTCGCCGACCCGGACGGGCTCGCCACGGCGGTCAACCAGTTCAAGGGCACGATGGGTGGCTTCACGTTCGCACCGGGCCAGGCGTATACGGACTTCCACAGCGGCGACAAGGTGGCCGAGTACGGCCTTGCGGCGCTGATCACCGGTGGCGTTGCTGCGGTGGCCGCGAAGAAGGGCTTCTTCGCGATTATCGGTACCTTCCTTGCGGCCGCATGGAAATTCATCCTGATCGGCTTTGCCGCGCTGGGTGGCGCCATCAAGCGCCTGTTCGGCCGCAAGGCGTAACGAGGCTCATGCTCCTGACCTCATGGTGGCTGCTCGTTGGTGTCGTTGGCATGTATCTGTACGACGCCACCTTGCTGCTTTTCCACAACGAGGTCGTGCTCTTTGAGCGACGCGACGGTTCGTGGTCGTTCTCGGTGGGCTCGGACTTCGAGCTCGCCGGGCGCCATGTCTATGTTCCTGCCTTGCTCGCACCGCATCGCGCCGAACTCCGCCTTCGCTGGTCATCGGCGCGGGTGCCGTCGGCACCGGCAGCGCCGCGCGGGTTGCGAGCGTGGCGGGTCGGCGTCGCAGCATCGGCCTTCCCCGTGACGCTGGTGGCCATGATCTTCGCGGTGCTCCCGGTCGTGCTCCTGAGCAACGTGCTCGTCCTGCTTGGCTGGATGGTTGCCGTGTACGCGGCCATTGCGTTTGCGGTGTTCCGCGTATGGCGCCTGCGCAAGGTCACCGGCATCGGCGGCAAGGAATTCACCGGCATCGCATCCGATGCACTCCTGTGCGCCCCGTATTCGCTCGATCTGGTCCGCAAGCAGGGACTGCATGCCGCCGGTCGCTTCGATCTCGTCTCGACCGCACGGTGCCTGCTCGACGCGGGCGAGCGTCTTCGCCTGGCCGGGGCGATCCGCGGCAGGCTCCAGCGGCAGATGGACATCGAAGACGCCGGCAGCGAGCGCCATGCCCAATTGAGTACCTATCTCCAACACATCGAAGGCGCGCTGGCATGACCCTGGCCGACATCATCGTTATCGCCATCTGCCTAGCACTGGGCTACAAATTCGCTTCATCGATGATGAGCAAGTCGGAGAAGCCGGCAGGAGAGCCGCACCGCCCTGAGCCGCCGAACCTGTTCCAGCGTCAGCCGCCCTGGCATGACGTGCTGGGTGTGTCGCCCGATGCGACGCACGAGCAGATCGTCAACGCCTATCGTGCACGGATGAGCGAGTACCACCCCGATAAGGTCGCCAACCTTGGCCCGGATATCCGTGCGCTGGCTGAGCAGAAGGCAAAAGAAATCAACGCAGCGTATGCCGAAGCCACGGCCGGACACTGAAAGCCCTCGTAGACAAGGATGCATCTCATGACGCTTAGACCCTGGTGCGGGGCGATCTTCCTGATCGGCCTCGGTGTGGCAGGACATGTCCGCGCCGCTGACGATGGGAGCGATGCCGCCGGCAAGGCGGAGATGTGTAAACACACGCTCTGCCAGCACGACATCCACGTCACGCTGAAAACGAAGGATGGCGGCACGTACGATCACACCTTCGATGTGCTGCCGGGGACGGTCCAGCCCTTCGGCCTGGCGATCATCGCGGGACAGAAAGTCAACCTTGAGGCGGACGTCACCGGCGACACGGTGTCGAACTTTCGTACCGTCACCATGGTGACGCATCCCGAGAAGACGCTGACGGCGAGCCTCGAGCAGTCACCCAAGGGCGACATGATCCTCTCGCTCCACAATCCTTTCGATCGCCCGCTCAAGTTCGACATGGGCATCATGCCGCTCGACAACGACAAGGTCCTGCCGACTTCAAGCTGCCCGATCAAGGCGGGCATGTCGTCGTTCGAGATGTGGCCCGGCGCTTTGTTTCAGGTGTTGCTGACCAAGCCACGATTCGTCGGCACGACGGGCAAGGCGATGAACTGCGATTGAGCCTTAGAAGATGACGTGAGGATACGGATAGCGATCAGCCGGCTTATCGCAGTAGGAAAGACCCTCGGTGTAGATGTCGCCGAGTTCTTTCTCGGAGGCCAGGGGATGTATGGCCAGATACCCTCTCGCCTCAATCAGGGCACCGGCATCCGTCGGCCTGCAAGGGATGTATCGGGGCAGGTTGGCTAAGCGTACGAGGCTGGAGCGAAGCATCGTGGTTTCGCTGGCTCGGTGCACGGACAGATCGTCTTCGCCAAGCAGGCGTAATGAAACGCGGACCTGACCAAGCGTCTGGACGCGGTCATGGTCCAGGATCATCATGCCGAGCGTCGCGTTGTACACCTGGAATCCGAACTTCGTGCCGCCCCAGAATGCAAGAAAGACGATGGCGAGCCAGACGACATGCACCACCCATCGTCTTGGTTTGCGCACCGTGGCGGGCGATTCGGTCATGGGCATCCTTTCGTGATGACGTGATGCTAGCGGATGCGTCAGGCGCTCCGGAAGAGGAGGATGTGTGACCGAAGTTGGTGTGGCCATGAGCAGTGCCGCTGCGTTCGCACGTGACGGATTTGCCATTCTGCCGCGCATTGTCGCGGCGTCATCTTGTGACACGCTGATCGAAGATCTCGACGCGTTGCCTCTGATCGGCGCAGGTTCGCGAGCACTCTTGTCGTTCGAGGGCATCGGTTCGCTGGGACGATCGCTGGCCAGCCATCCGTCGATTGCGGCGCTGCTGGCGCCGGGTGCGCAAGCCGTCCAATGCACGCTGTTCGCCAAATCCGACACGTCCACATGGTCGGTCACACCACATCAGGACCTGAGCATTCCGGTGCGCGAACGCCACGAGGCGATTGGCTGGTCGGGCTGGTCGCGCAAGGAGGGCGTGTGGTTCGCCCAACCACCCGTAGAGGTGCTCGAGCAGTTCGTCGCGGTGCGACTGCAACTGGACGACAACGCGGCGGAGACGGGGCCGCTGGAGGTCGTCCCCGGCACGCACCGGATGGGGCGTTTGTCGAGTGAGGCTATCCGGGATGCTGCCGCATCGCGCAAGCTGCCCTGCGTGGTCGAGCGTGGCGGGGTGGTTGTCCTGCGTCCGCTGCTGATCCACTCGTCGGCGAAAGGACGTACGGCAGGGAGTCGTCGGGTACTTCATTTTCTCTACGGGCCGCCCCTGGCAGACACTTGAAAACTTGGTTGATAGTAAACTATATTGACTATCAACCAAGTTGATGAGGTGCGCTGCCGTGGCCCGTGATCAACCCGCCTGGTATGAAGACATCGTTGTGCCCGCGCTGCTCAGGCATGCTCGCGGCACCTATGCCGCCGCTATGCGCCGTGCGCTCGACGAGGCCGGCTACGACGACATTCCCGAGAATGGCCTGTATGTGATTGGCGGTCTGGCAATGGGTGCGGGTGACGTCCCGCTGGGGCGACTGGTCCAGGAGCTTCGCATTTCCAAGCAGGCTGCCGGGCAACTCGTCGACACCCTGGTTACCCGGGGTTACCTAACGCGTGAAGGCGACCCCGTAGATCGTCGCAAGCTGGTCATCACGCTGACCGAGCGCGGCCGCGATGCCGCCGCCGTGCAGGGCGCCGCGCGCGATCGCATCGACGCGGATCTGCAAACGCGTATCGGCGACAGTGGACTTCGCGCGTTGAAACGAGGGCTTGCCGCCCTCGTCGAGATCGGACGCAAGGATCGTGAGTCGGCCTGACTCGCTTTTACCCGACGAGGAAAACACAGTGACGATGGAAACGGTAGAGATCAAGGCCTTCGTGCCAGCGAAGGATTTCGAATTATCGAAACGCTTTTACAGCGACGTCGGATTCACCGTGGCGTGGTCGTCCGACGACCTGGCCTATCTCAAGGCGGGAGAAACCAGCTTTCTCCTGCAGAAGTTCTACGTCAAGGAACACGCCGAGAACGTCATGATGCACATGCTTGTCGTCGATGTTGCCGCCTGGTGGCAGCACGTGCAGGCGCAGGACATCGCCGGACGCTACGGCGTGCGGGTCGTTCCACCTGCGGATCAACCCTGGGGCATGCGTGACTTCGTACTGATCGATCCGACGGGTGTGCTATGGCGGATCGCCCAGAACATCGACGTCGTCTGATTCGTTACGATCGATGTGGAAGACGCTCGAACATGGTCACCGTCGAACCCTTATACGGTGCCTCGCCGAACGGACGATAGCCGAGGCGTTCCGCAACACGGACGGACGCGAGGTTCTCCGGGTTGATGATGCACACGGTGCGCTCGGCCTCGCGCTGGGTGAAAAACCAGTCGTGCGCCGCCTGCACGGCTTCGGTCGCGTAGCCCTTGCCGTGTGCGGATCGTGCAAGCACCCAGGCCGCTTCCGGGAACGGATCGAAGTCCGCACCGAGATCGCGATGAAAGGTCGCCAGGCCTACGTCACCGACGAAGCGTCCACCGTGTCGTTCGCGCACGGTGAACAACCCGTGCCCGTAGGCGGTCCAGTGGCCGATATTCCTGAGCAGCTTTAGCCACGTGTCTTCGGAGGACGCGGGACCACCGATGAAGTGCATGACGTCCGGATCGGTGCGTGCCGCGTGGCAGTCCTCGAAATCGGAAACCGTCGTGGGGCTGAGGATCAGGCGTTCGGTGACGATCATGGCGTGTCGGATTCCCTGCGGACAGCGTGTTCCCGAGTTTACGGCGGTTGCTGTCCCGCAGCGAGGCTCCCTGCGGGGCAGCATGTCGCCTTTACGTCATGAGCCAACCGCGTACCGTTCGAGCCAGTGCGCATACGGCGCCGGTAAGGTCCACGACGGCCGATCGACGCCGAGCTTGCGCGCCGCGTAGTAGGGCCAGTGCGGATTGGCCAGATGCGCCTTGCCGACCATCACTAGGTCCAGCGGTCCTTCGCTGACGGCCCGCTCCGCAATCTCGGGTGTATCGAAACCCCATGAAGACGACAGCGGCATGTCGACTTCGCGACGGAACCGCTCAGCAATCGGTGCCATGAAGGCCGGCGTGCCCCAGGGGATGTTCACGTCGAGCGTCGTGAACCCCATGCTCAGATCGAGCAGGTCGACGCCGGCCGCCTTGAAGCCACTGGCGACGACGATGGCATTTGCCACGGTCTCCTCATCGCGGCCATCGAACTCGATGACGCCGAGCCTGACGCTCAGGGGCAGGTGGTCCGGCCATGCCGCGCGCACTGCGTCGACAGTTTCCCTCAGGAACCGCGTGCGGTTCTCCAGACTTCCACCGTAAGCGTCGGTCCGGTGGTTCGAATGATCGTTGAGGAAGCTCGCGGCCAGGTAGCCATGCGCAAAGTGCAGTTGAAGGAACTCGAAGCCGGCGGCGAGGGCTCGCTTCGTGGCTGCGACGTAGTCGCCCTGCACACGCTTGATCTCGTCCAGGGTGATGACGCGGGGAACTTTAGGAAGAAGGCCGCCAAGCGCGATGGCCGACGGCGCGATCGTCTCCCAGCCGCGGGGATCGTCGTGCGCCATGCTGTCGTCGCCTTCCCAGGGGCGATTCGCGCTCGCCTTGCGGCCAGCGTGGGCGAGCTGGAGGCCGGGCACGGCACCCGCAGCCTTGATGCTCGCCGCTACCTCAGCGAGCACCGCACCTTGGGCGTCGTTCCAGAGACCGGAATCCCCTGGGGTGATACGACCTTCGGGCGAGACGGCCGTGGCCTCCACGACAACAAGTCCTGCGCCGCCACGGGCGAGCGAGGCGTAGTGGGCGCGGTGCCAGTCGGTGAGGACACCGTCGATCGCCACGTAGTTGCACATCGGTGACACGACGATCCGGTTCCGGAAGGTGACGCTCCGCAAGGTGGTCGGTTCGAAGAGGGTAGGCATTGATGAGAGCTCCAGCAGGCAAAGGCGTTAGCGTCCGAAGAGGGTTCGGACGAAGGACACGCCTTGAACTGGGCTTGCGGGTGCCTGGTTAGAACGGGGCTTCGAGTCCGTTCACTCCGGAGCGCTTGTCTTCAATGGGGTACTGGAATGTGCCGATATGGACGAGGCGGTAGCGTGGGCACGCAAAGGCGTGGCCGCGACGCGGGGGCAGGTGGAAGTGCGGGAGATTTTTTTCAGTCCGGCGCCTGAGTGACGAGTGAGGGTGAACGCGGCTGGTATTTGGGCGCTGAAGGCGGGCATGATGGTTCCTGGTTTCAGAGCACGCAGGGTGCTTCAAGGAGGAACGATGCGCGGTCTGGTTTTCGCGATAGGACTTTTTCTAACGGCTGTTGTGTCGGCGCCCATTCGTTCGACGGATGCGTTGCCCGCTACGGGTTCGGGGCAGCTGACTCCGGAAGAATGCACCCGCTTGATTCGCCGGTCGCTTTACAACCTGGGGGTCGGACCCGGCAGCCCCATGGGCGCAAGCTTGATGAAGAGTTGTGTCACCGGCAGGGATCATTACACCCGGAACTACTACAACTGCGTTTTTGCGGCGACGTACAGCGATTCCCTCGAATGTGCTTATAAGGAGAGGGGGATCGATCGGGGAGCAAAAGACCCGGTGCTGGCAGCTCGGGAGCTCGGTGACACGGGTGAGTACGGTGGAGAGGCACGTGACATGACCCAGGCGATCTATAAGAATTCCGACCCTCGCAAGGAATTCGATAGCATCTCGCGTAATCGCTACCTCACCGAACGCGACAACATCCTGAAAAGCCTCGGCCGCGTCCCCCCGGCAGACGGGCACGTCCCGTTGCATTCATCGCATTCGGAAATCAAGGCCAACGGTACGTCCTACTGGATCGTTCGTGAGGACTTCACCGACGTGCAATTGGTGAAGATCATCCATGAGGACGACAAGGGATCGGAAACCGTTACCTGTGGGCGGTATGGCCCAGGAAACCGGGTCGACATCAGCAAGGGGTTTTGTGCGGCTATGCTGCAGAAATATCTGCATGTGTCGCTGGTTGAATAGCGATGTCTCGTTAGATCGAGGCCGGCAGCAGCGGCGCGCGTCTTGACCGCGGTGATCGATGTCATTGATCGAAAAACGTCGAACTCAAGGAGCGCTGATGACCTATCAAGTGTTTGAACATCTGCTAAGTTCGGCGACGATGCTGAGCGGCGAACAATCACTGCTCGCGATGAAGGACGAGGCGATCCCGTTACTCCGGGATCTCTTGGATGGGACCGCCAAGAACGCTAATGGTGTTGCTTACCGAGATCTCGGATTGCCGCTTCGCTGCGCTTTGGAAGTTGCCATTCGACTTGGCCCCAATGCTAAGCCATTGGAGAGTCTTCTAGTGATGGAACTTCGCGCAGGAAGCGCTGTTGCGGCTACGGCGTTGGGTGGCCTAGCGCAGGCGAGTAAGGAGACGTTTGAGGTTCTTGCGGCTACTTTGGCCGCACCTGCAGCCACACGACAAGACATAAACCTTCCTTTCGAATCCGCCATGGCGCTGGTGCGCTTGGGTGCGCTTGAGGATCCGAGTGTGCGACAGCTGCTTGAGACGTCTAAGAGGGCGGAAGCCATTTTGGCTAAAGTTCGTAGACGGGTGGCCACGCAAGGCGGAGTGTCTGTGGGCGAAGCTCCGTTCTCGTGACCGTCAGGGCGGGCAACCTAGCCGGTCTCGCCCCATACGGGCATGAAGATAGTTCGGGTCGTGCGGTGAGAGATCGACCCGTCCGCGCAACGAATCAGGACGCGTACGGTGAACACGGTGTATATCAATTTCTACGAAACGAATAAGCCCTATGGGTGCTTCTCAAATTTCTCAATGCACCCAATTATTGTCGGCGGCCGTCGATGGGTGACGTCAGAACATTTCTTCCAGGCAATGAAATTCATCGACGAGAGTGATGTTGACGCTGTCGCCATGACACCGACGCCTTTCGAGGCTGCACGGATTGGACGTGAGCGGCATCGCTCCTTTCGCAGCGACTGGGACATGGTTCGCGATGACGTGATGCTCGAGGCATTGCGAGCCAAGTTTACCCAGCACGATGTGTTGTCTGAGGTCCTAAGGTCGACAGGCGACGTCATCCTTGTCGAGCACACCCGGAACGACAACTACTGGGCGGACGGTGGTGACGGCAGTGGCCTTAATCGGCTCGGCGTCCTACTGGGCCTCGTTCGTGAGGGCTTACCACCCTGGCCCGTTCCATTCTGCCAGCCTCCGTGGGTAATGCATCCCGACGTCGAGGTCTCGGACATGTGCTGGAGAATGGGTAGAGGCGAGAGTCTCTTGGCAGCGAGCCGCCAGTTCCGTCGATCCCTTTCTGGGCCGGCGCTCGAGAGCTTCGAAGCTTACTTCCCCGTTCCGGAGGAATGGCGCCGAAGCTGGTGAACCCTGATTGTCTCTGTGGTTCCCGCTGAGTAGCGGTCCACTAAATGGATGGCATCGGAACCAGCTAAAATGGGCCGATGCAACCCACTCTCCCCTCAGCCTTCCGCCTCACCGTCGCTCCCATGATGGACTGGACGGACCGCCACTGCCGGTACTTCCACCGGCTGCTGTCGCCCCATGCCCGCCTTTATACCGAGATGGTGACTAGCGCCGCCCTGGTGCGGGGCAACCAGATTCGCCTCCTCGAGCATAGCCACGAGGAGCATCCGGTGGCCTTGCAGCTGGGCGGTAGTGATCCGGTGGAACTGGCGAAGGCGGCGGTGATGGGCGCCGAAGCCGGGTACGACGAGATCAACCTCAACGTCGGCTGCCCGTCGGACCGCGTTCAGTCGGGCAAATTCGGCGCCTGCCTGATGCGTGAGCCCGAGCTGGTGGGTGAGTGCGTCCGCGCCATGGCCGGTGCGGTGGACATCCCGGTGACGGTGAAATGCCGTATCGGCGTCGACGATCAGGATGAATACGCCGACCTGCAGCGCTTCACCACCACCATGATCGAAGCCGGGGTGGACATCCTTGTCGTGCACGCCCGCAAGGCGTGGCTCGAGGGTCTCAGCCCCAAAGAGAATCGAGAAATCCCACCCCTGGACTACGAGCGCGTCTATCGTCTGAAGCGGGAGTTTCCCGAGCTGACCGTCGTGATCAACGGTGGCATCACCACGGTCGAGGCGGTTCGCCAGCACCTGGGCCAGGTCGATGGGGTGATGATCGGTCGCGCCGCCTACCACGACCCCTTCGTGCTGGCGAAGCTGGAGGCCGATCTCTACGGCACGCCGCTCCCGGATCGCAGCGAGGTGCTGCAGCGCATGCGCATCTACATCGAGGCCGAACTGGCCCGTGGCGGCCAGTTGAAGCACATCACTCGGCACATCTTGGGCCTGTACCAGGGCGAGCCGGGAGCCCGTGGATTCCGCCGGCAGCTGAGCGAGGGGGCTCACCTTCCGGGGGCGGATTGGGGCCTGATCGAGGCCGCCATGGCGCCGCTTCGCCAGGCAGCCTGATTTCGTTCAGCTTCGGGCTGGTCGGGCGTGGGCATGATCGGCCGACCAGTCTTTCTGCGCCAGACATGAAAATCACGTTTCGTCCGCTATTTTTCGCCGCACTTTGCCTTGCTGCGCCCTTTGCCGTGCAGGCCGACCAGTCGCTGACGCTGGAGCAGGCGGTGACTCAGGTGCAAAAAGAAACCAGGGGCAAGGTGCTGTCAGCGGACACGCGGCTCGTCGAGCGCGGTCGCTTTACCGAATACCGGGTCAAGGTGCTCACGTTGGACGGTCATGTCCGCGTCGTGCCGGTCCGAACCGAAACCCCCAAGCCCCTGGACGCCAGCGCCGGGGATAACAAGGAGAAACATTGATGCGAATCCTGCTAGTAGAGGATGAGGCCCCGCTTCGCGAGACCCTCGCCGCGCGCCTGAAGCGCGACGGCTTCGCCGTGGACGCCGCCCAGGATGGCGAAGAGGGCCTGTACCTGGGCCGCGAGGTGCCGTTCGACCTGGCAATCATCGACCTGGGCTTGCCCAAGCTGTCGGGCATGGATCTGGTCAAGGCCTTGCGCGAGCACGGCCAGCGCTACCCGATCCTGATCCTCACCGCCCGCAGCAGCTGGCAGGACAAGGTCGAGGGGCTCAAGCATGGCGCCGACGACTACCTGGTCAAGCCGTTCCATGTCGAGGAACTGCTCGCCCGCATCAACGCGCTGGTCCGCCGCGCGAGTGGCTGGTCTAAGCCGGTGCTGGCCTGTGGCCCGATCAAGCTGGACACCACGGCGCAGACGGTCACCGTCGAGGGCCGCCAGGTCGACCTCACCAGCTATGAGTACAAGGTGCTGGAATACCTGATGCTGCACGCGGGCGAGTTGGTCTCCAAGGCCGACCTCACTGAACACATCTACCAGCAGGACTTCGATCGCGACTCCAACGTGCTGGAGGTCTTCATCGGTCGCCTGCGCCGCAAGCTGGATCCGGAAAGCGTGCTCAAGCCGATCGAGACCGTACGCGGCCGCGGCTACCGCTTTGCCATCCCGCGCAGCGAAGCGGACGAAGATTGATCCATCCGGGGGTGGCGCGATCCAGGTGTGGCGCCACCCCCACGGAAGCACGACGCGCAGAACAAGGCGAACTACGCCTCCGAGCTGTCGGCCATGCACGACCGGCTGCACAACTATGCCATTGCCTACATCACGGGCACGGACACGACCCGCGCCGGCAAGGTGACGACGCCCGATAGCCAGCCCAATCCCGACTTCTCGCGTCCGGGCTCGGGTCTCTACGCGATCATCGTCGGCAACGACGGCTTTCGTTGGGAGTCGTCATCGGCGCTGGGCCGCGATTTCGATTTCGTGCGCATGCTGTCGCCCGGCGAGACCGCCTTCGAACCAGTGGAAACGCGTAGCGGCAAACTCTACGTTTTCAGTTACGGCGTGTCGCTGGATACCACCGACAAACGCAGCGTGCCGTTGACCTTCGCGGTGGCGCAGACCGAAGACCAGTTCGAGCGGCAGGTCGCCACTTACCGGCGCACGCAGTTCCTGTGGCTGGCCATGCTTGGCATGATGCTCATGCTGCTGCAGCTGTTCCTGTTGCGCTGGAGCCTGCTGCCGCTGCGTCGGGTGTCGAGCGACCTCGCGCACATCGAGCGCGGGACACGCGATCATCTTGATGGCCCGTATCCCGTCGAGCTGACCGTGCTTACGCGCCGTCTCAATGCGTTCATCGACAGCGAGCGCGAACAGCGATCCCGCTATCGCGACACGCTGGCGGATCTCGCGCACAGCCTGAAGACGCCACTGGCCGTGGTGCGCTCGCAACTGGAGACCGATGGCGATGCACGCAGCCTGCGTGGCGACATCCTCGACCAGGTACGCAAGATGGACGAGATCGTCGCCTATCAGCTGTCGCGTGCCGCCACGTCGGGTCGGCGTACCATCGCGGCGGAAGAACCCATCGCCGGACATGCCGAGGACCTCGTGCAAAGCCTGGAGAAGGTCTATGCCGCCAAGAACGTCCTCTGCGAATTCGAGATCGACGACGGTGCCGCGTTCCCGGGCGAGCAGGGTGATCTGCTCGAGTTGATGGGCAACCTGGTCGAGAACGCGTTCAAGTGGGCCGACCACCGTGTGCTGCTCACAGCGCGAAGCAGTGGCAAGGGCAAGGGGCGTAGCGGTCTCGAACTGATCGTCGAAGACGATGGCCCCGGCATCGCGGACGACAAGATCGACAGGGTCCTGCAGCGTGGTGTGCGCGGCGACGAGCGCGTCCAGGGCCACGGTATCGGCCTGTCCATCGTGCAGGACATCGTCAAGGCGTACCAGGGCGAGCTGCACGTCGATCGCTCCGAGGAGCTTGGCGGCGCGCGTTTCAGCGTTCGTCTTCCTCCCGGCTGATCGCCTCGGCCTTCGGCGAGGCACCTCAGCCTGCCGGCGACGGCCCGTAGAACGCATCCAGCAGACGCGCCACGTCGGGCGCGGCCTCACGCAGCAGGGCAGGCTGCGAAAAATGCATCTCGCTCGTTACCGCGAAATACTCCTCCGGCGCTTCGGCGGCGTACGGATCGATCGCCGTCTTGCGACCCCGACCCACCTGCCTGGACAACGTGTCGAACCCGCGCTGCATCGTCTGGATCCACTCGCGGCGATTCATCGACGAGGGCAGGGGCGGTACGCCGTTCGCGGGGCCGGCGAGCATGTCGAGCTTGTGCGCCATTTCGTGTACGACGACATTGAAGCCGTCCCAGGGCGCTTCGATATCCAACGCCACATCGGCCAGCGAGAGCACCATCGGGCCGCGCTCCCACGCCTCGCCGATCAAGGTGTCGTCGCGGTCGGTGACCACGCCGGTGGGCGCATCGTAATGATTGCGCCGCACGTTGAACTCACCCGGATAAACCAGCACGTTGGTCCAGCCCTTGAAGGCTTTCGGGCCGTGAGGCAGGGCGGGCAGGCTGGCTTGCATCGCGATGACCAGGCGCCAGAAGTCGTCCAGCGAGGCGCCACCCAACGCGTGGAAACGCTTGGTGTGCAGGAAGCCGGCGGCGAGCTGGCGTAGATAGTGGAGGCGGGGTGCGTCGAGGCTACGGACGAGCGGGAGGCGGGATACCGCCTGCTGCCATAGCACGTCGTCGATCGGAGGTACCGGCGCGCGAAACCGCGCTAGCAACGATTGGACGAAACGCATGAGTGGCGACCGCAGGGACTTAGAGCATCGAGCCGGGGAGCATGGACTGCCAGCTGGGGGCGGGCGAGCGCATCGGCGCGGCACCATCATGCGGGCCATCGTCGGCATCGACGGGGGAGGGTGTGGGTGATGGACTGCTGCTGCGCTGGGGGGCACTGCCCGGACGGGTCGACATAGGGTCGGCTGACGTACTGTCGCGATTGCCCGACGACGAACGGGAGTTGTTGCCCTCGAACGACGACGACACGGCGCCGCCCAGCGAAAGCAGACTACCGGTCAGATCGATGTCGGAAGCGGCGGCGGTGCCGGTGGCACCGACGAGGCACAGACATCCGAAGATGTAGGGTCTGGCGTTCATCGGTAAACCCTGAAAACCTCCGGACATGCCGGGGGACGTCCGATCCTCTCAGAAATTTCACAGGCCTGCCAGTGCTGGAGGTCCGGCGACGGGTCAATTCCAGCGAATACGGGCGAAATGTTCGCCACTGCCCTAGAATCGCCCGATGTCCCGGCTTTCCCCACCCCCGACAGCGGCCGCCTGACGGCCCGACGGCTACCCATGCTCGCACGCGATCTTCTCGAAGCCCTTGCTGGAGGCGATGCCGCGTCCGGCGCCACTCTCGCCAGGACAGCCGGCGTCACGCGCGCCGCGGTCTGGAAACAGATCGAGGCCCTGCGTCTGAAGGGCGTGCCCGTCGAAGCCAAGGTCGGTGGTGGCTACCGTCTGCCCTGGTCGACCGAGCTGCTCGAGGCGCCGCGCATCCGTGCCGGGCTGTCGCCGGCCGCCCTGGCCGACGTCGGCATGATCGAAGTGCACTGGGACATCGACTCGACCTCGAGTGAGCTGGCCCGGCGTATTCCCGTGCTGGACGACCTGGCATTCGTCATGGCCGAGACGCAGTCCGCGGGCCGGGGTCGGCGCGGGCGGACGTGGCTCTCGCCACCGGGAATGAATCTTTACCTGTCCGTGCTGAAACGTTTCGACGCCGGCTTTGCGTCGCTGTCCGGTCTGTCGCTGGCCGTCGGCGTGATGTTGATCCGTGCGCTGGACGACCTGGGCATCCGTACCGCCGGCCTGAAATGGCCGAACGACGTGCTGGCCGGCAACGCCAAGCTGGCGGGCATCCTCGTCGAGCTGTCCGGTGAGTATTCGGGTCCGTGCGCGGCAATCATTGGCGTCGGCCTGAACATCCGCCTCCCGGATTCGCTGCACGAGCGGGCGGACCAGCCGATCACCGACCTCGCTTCCTTGAGTGGAGGCCAGCCGCCCGGACGCAACCGCGTCGCCGCGGCGGTTGTCGCGTCGTTGAGCGAAGGACTCCGGCATTTCGAACGGCATGGCTTTGCGTCGTTCGCAGCGGAATACGGCGCGAGCGATCTTCTGCGCGGCCAGTCGTTGCGGGTGATCGATCCGCGTGGCGAGTACACCGCAACGGGCGAGGGCGTCGATGAACGGGGCGCTTTGCGCGTGCGTCGCGCTACCGGCGAGCTGGTGACGGTCGACAGCGCCGAGGTGTCGGTACGTCGGAGCGCCCCATGATCCTGCTTCTCGACCTGGGCAATACGCGCCTGAAATTCGCCCTGCTCGATGGCGACGCCTTCATCCACCGTGGCGCTTTCGGCTGGGATGCAGACATCGCCCACGAACTGGCCACGCTGTGGGCCGGATGGCCGCAACCGACACGCATCGTCGGTGCATCCGTTGTCGACACGGCTCGGGAGACAGCGGTCGCCGTCGCCGCCGACAAGGCCTTCGGCCATCAGCCGGTGTGGGTACGCACGCCCGCCAAAGCCTGCGGCGTGACCAACGCCTATGCCGAGCCTCACCGTCTTGGTGTCGATCGCTTCCTCGCCATGGTCGACGCGTTCGCCGCGGGACGCGCGCCCTGCGTGCTAGCCAGTGTCGGCACGGCCTTGACCCTGGATGCACTGGACGCGACTGGCCGGCACCTCGGTGGCTGGATTGCGCCGGGGCCCCTGCTCATGCAGCAATCCGTGCTCGGCGCCACCGTGCAGGTACGGCCGAGTCAGCCGGGCGCCGTGCGTGATCTGGCGGACAATACGGCCGATGGTCTCGCCTCGGGTTGCTGGCAGGCCTGCGCGGCGCTCGTCGACCGTTTTGCCGATCGCTCGGCGGCGATGCTTGGTGGTACGCCAACGGTCACCCTCGGCGGTGGCGACGCCGCCGTGCTGGCGCCCTTGCTGCAGCGGGATGTGATGTTGGTGCCCGATACGGTCCTGCGTGGGCTGGCTGTCTGGGCAAAAGCGCACACCCAGGCGGACCATTTCGCCTAGAATCGCGACGCCACCGGTTCGCTCAAGGCCGCCATGCTTCTGCGTTTGATGTTCGTTCTGCTGATTGCCCTCAATATCGCGGTTGCCGCGTGGTTGCTGCTGGGCGAATCGGGCACGCATGCGGTCGATCCTGCCGACAAGGGCGTGCCCACGCTCAAGCTGCTTGCCGAACTTCCGGCGCCGTCCGCGACGGCACCGGCACCGGCGGCGATGCCATCGGTTTCAGGGTCCGCGGCGACGTCGGCCCTGGCCGCCGCTGCCACACCGGCGCGCCTGTCGGAAGAGAAGAGCAGGGCGGTTTCAACGCCTCCCGTCGCTCCGGCCGCTACGGCGGCGACCCCGGCCCCTCGCGAGCCCTCGAAGAAGCCCGCTGTTGAACCACCCGCCCCGCCGGCGCTACTCGCTTCCGCGTCCACCGTGGATGCGCCGACCAGCGCTAAGCGTAGCTACCGCTGCCTTGCCATCGGCCCCTTCACCAACCAGGTCGACCTGCGCAGCACGCGCACCGCCCTCGCGCCGCGTACGGTGCGCAGCCGTCAACGGCAGGAGCAGACCAGCGAGTCCCACGGTTGGCGTGTCTTCCTCCCGGCGCAGGCCACGCGTGACCTGGCCCTGGCCCAGGCCCGGCGACTTGAAGCCAAGGGCGTCAAGGATTACTTCGTGGTCAGTGCTGCCGGCGAGATGCAGAACTCGGTCGCGCTCGGCCTGTTCCATGACCCCGCGAACGCGAAGAAACGCCGCGACGAGGTCATCGCCGCGGGCTTCCCGGCGCGCATGAGCGAACGCACGGAGGTCATCCCTGTGTGGTGGCTCGACGTGGTCGTTCCCGATGACGCCAATGCCGACGTCCGCAGGGGTATCCGCAGTCCCAGCGCAAGCGCCAAACCGACCGGCTGCTTCTGATAAACTCCCCGCCTTCGCCGGCATAGCTCAGTTGGTAGAGCAACCGCCTTGTAAGCGGTAGGTCCCCAGTTCGAATCCGGGTGTCGGCACCAGCGAAGTCAAAGGCCTGCCTCGCGGCGGGCCTTTTTGTCGAGTTCACGCGCCGGATTGCCGTGCCGGACGTCATTCAACCGACCGACTTCCATTTCCTGTCCGATTCCTGAAAGACAAGGCGCGCTGCGTGGTCTGCGTTATCACGATGGTTCAACGCATCGATGGCGCGACGAACCGTCACTTGACCGCTGTAGTGCCCCTTAACAATCAAGCGCAGCAGCTTGTCGGAAGGCGGGGTGATGATGGCCTTTCCTTTTTCCCATAGTGCAAGTGACTGGGAAGTCACCCCGATCAGTTCGGCGAGCGAGACTTGCGACATCTCCATCTGGCGCCGTAAGAAGCGAATGTCGATACCGCGAAGCTTTCCCGCCCGCTGGACGATGGCGAGCGAGATGCTCTCGTGCAGGCCCGAGATATCCTTGAACGCAACGGTCGGCCCGTAGGGCGTGTTCTCTTCGAGATACCCGTTTCGCAGCCAGACGTTGTCCAGGCCAGATTCCAGATAGTGGTACATGGTCATCTTACCCGAAACTCAGTGACGAAGACGAGTTTATAAGCTATAGAAATTATAGGCAACGAAGACGGTGCTGCCGCGAGCCAATAGACTGGTGCCACACGCCATGCACCGCCACGAAGGGACCTTCATGAAGCTCGTCCGATGGATGATCGCGATCGTAGTCGTTCTCATCGCAGCGCCCTTCGTCTTCCTCTACCTGATGCAGGATCGCCTCCTTTATCCGGGGGCGGAAGCCGTCGAAGCCTTCGGTGACCTGAGGATCGCCCGGCCCGACGTGACGCTACGCGGATGGGTTCTGCATCCTGACGCCAGCGATGCGCTCATCGTTTTCGGCGGTAACGGCATGAGCCTGTCGGGCTTCGCCTCACGTCTGGGCCAATGTTCAGATCGCGCCATCTACCTGTTTCCCTACCGCGGGTACGAAGGGCAGGCGGGTAAGCCGCGTGAGCGCGACCTCGTCGACGATGGCGTCGCGCTGGTGGCCGAGGCGGCGAAGAAACACGCCAATGTCGCACTCGCGGGCATCAGCCTCGGCAGTGGCATCGCCATCCAGGTTGCCGCGGAAACCCATCCGCAGCGGTTGTTGCTCGTCACGCCGTACGACAGCATCGCCAACGTGGGAAGAGAGGCTTTCGGGATACCCCTTGATTGGTTGATCCGCGACCGCTACGACACGGCGGCGGCGGTGTCCCGTCTGGGTGCCGTGCCTGTGTACGTGTTGCAGGCAAACAACGATCAGGTCATCGGTTCGGCGCGTACCGAAGCACTCGTCCGGTCGCTGCCGCAGGCGCCGGTTCGCTGGGAGCATGTGGCCGCCGGGCATAACAGCATGCTTCGTACGGAGGTGTTCTGCCAGGCGCTTCGCTTCTGAGTGTTGGGGATCGGGCAACTCGGCGAAGGTACCGGCGTCAGTATGGCCTGCGCGAAACTTCGTCGGCCAGCCGCTGAAACAGCCTGTCGCGCATGATAGCGAGACCGGCTTTCTGGGAGATGCCCTCGACCTGGAGTGGATCGAGGCGATAACTTCCTCTGCTGCCTGACCGATAGGCAACGACATCAGTCGCAATTCCATTCCCGTTTTCGATGCTCACTACGGCGGTCACGTCATAACGCTCGCAGCCAACCATTGTTTGCCAGACCACTACTGTCATTTCTTTCCCCAAAGCTCCTGCCCGAGCGGCGACCATCATGCTGGATTTCCATGTAAGAACTGTGAAAGCTCGCGACGGCGACCTGGCCTTGTTCACGCAGCGCAGACATTGCATGTCCTCCCCGCTCAGCGCGCTCATTGACGATTGAGGCAGGTAAAGCCTAAATTGCAGCGATCAATCGAGGGGTGTCGAATGGAAATGAACCTAGCGGTAGAGATGACGTGTTCCTCGACCGGACTCAGCGACATCGTCGATCACGCCATCGATCACCATCTTTTTTTCCTGCATCGAGCGCGGCTGATCGCTATTCGGCGACTGCTTCCTCCAGCGAAACGAATTCTGGACCTTGGCGGAGCGAACGCGCCGCTCTATCGAATGGGGTACCGGCACGAGTTCGATGAATTGGTCATGGTCGACTTGCCGCAGGATGAGCGGCATGAAGACTATCGCGATGTCGAAGTAACGGCGCCGTACGGTCGAGTGATCATTCATTACGGTGACATGACGTCACTGACCGAGTTCGCGGACGGCAGCTTCGACATGGTCTGGTCGGGCCAGAGTATCGAGCACGTTCCATTGGACAACGCAAAACGGATGTGTCGGGAAGCCTTTCGTGTCCTCGCGCCAGGCGGTCATTTTTGTCTTGACACGCCGAATCGTGCGGTTACGCGCATTCATACAGCGGACTGGCACGGCGGCTTCATCCACCCGGAACATCATCATGAGTTTGAAGCGAAGGAACTCCGGGACATCCTGAAATCAGTGGGCTTTCGCATCGCTGCGGAATACGGAATATGCGAAATGCCAGAGACTGTTGCGTCGGGCACCTTTCATTACAGCGACTTCGTCTTGGGCAATCCTGTAAGCGAACATATCGAGCGTTCCTACGCGCTCTTCTACCACTGCATCAAGCAGTGATAAAAGAGCGCTTCCGGGCCATGGGAGAACTTGCTCTCTGGCGCGGCCCGTTTCACGCCTGACGCAGTGCAGCGTGGGCGTCTTACGGCGGGGTGTAAACTCCCGCAATGAGTCCAACCACACGTTCCGTCGCCCTGATCGGCGTCCCTACCGATATCGGCGCAGGCCATCGCGGCAGTTCCATGGGTCCAGAAGCCTTGCGCGTCGCACGCCTGGGCGAGCGCCTGGCCAAGCGTGGCTTGCATGTCGTCGACCGCGGCAATGTGGCCGGCCCGCTCAACCCCTGGCTGCCGCCGACCGATGGTTACCGACACCTCGGCGAAGCCGTGGCCTGGAACACCTCGGTCCACGAAGCCGTTTTCGCTGAACTCAGCGCGGGTCACCTGCCGATCATGCTCGGCGGCGATCACTGCCTGGCCAT
The DNA here is from genome assembly GCF_056406135.1 of Luteibacter sp. P1_D3. Classification (NCBI taxonomy): domain Bacteria; kingdom Pseudomonadati; phylum Pseudomonadota; class Gammaproteobacteria; order Lysobacterales; family Rhodanobacteraceae; genus Luteibacter; species Luteibacter sp. P1_D3. Next base: position 88,271 of record NZ_JBFUAT010000020.1, read on the forward strand.
CGGCTCGATCTCCGCGGTGTCGCGCCATTGCCGCGACACGGGCAAGAAGCTCCGTGTCCTCTGGCTGGACGCCCACGCCGACTTCAATACCAGCCAGATCACCCCGTCCGGGAACATCCATGGCATGCCCGTCGCCTGCCTGTGCGGTTACGGTCCGGACGAACTCACGCACATCGGCGGTACCGTGCCGGCGACGTCGCCGGACGTGTTCCGCCAGATCGGGATCCGCTCCGTGGACGAAGGCGAGAAGCGCTTTGTACACGAGGTCGGCATCGACATCTACGACATGCGCTACATCGACGAGATCGGCCTGAAGGCCGCGATGGAAGAGGCACTGGCCGGCGTGGATGAAGACACCCACCTGCACGTGAGTTTCGACGTCGACTTCCTCGATCCAAGCATCGCGCCCGGCGTGGGCACGACGGTGCGCGGTGGCCCGGGGTATCGCGAAGCCCAGCTGTGCATGGAGATGATCGCCGACACCGGCCGCGTCGGTTCGCTGGACATCGTCGAGCTGAATCCGGCGTTCGACAAGCGGAACCAGACGGCGAAGCTGGCGGTGGATCTGGTCGAGTCGCTGTTCGGGAAGTCGACGTTGATGCGGTGAGGCGAGCACGCCATTGCCGCTGAAGCGTCTCCCACAGGCGAAGCGGCTCCCACGGGGGGCTGCTTCCCCAGGGCTTGCTCCCATAAGGGGTCAAGCGGGCTAAACTCGAGGGGTTATCGTCTGCAGCCCTTAAGGTTCCCATGCACACCCGCGTCCTCACCGGTATCACCACCACTGGCACGCCGCATCTTGGCAACTACGTCGGCGCGGTCCGGCCGGCCGTCCTGGCCAGCAAGGATCCGAACGTCGACGCGTTCTACTTCATGGCCGACTACCACGCCCTGATCAAGAGCGACGACCCGGACCGCATCGAGGCGTCCCGTTTCAAGATTGCCGCCACGTGGCTGGCGGCAGGCCTGGATCCGAACGCGTCCACCTTCTACCGGCAGTCGGATATCCCCGAGGTACCGGAGCTGATGTGGCTGCTGACCTGCGTGACGTCGAAAGGCTTGCTCAATCGCGCGCACGCCTATAAGGCGGCGGTGGATCGCAACGTCGAAGCGAATGAGGATGCGGATGCCGGCGTCACGGCGGGTTTGTACATGTACCCCGTACTCATGGCCGCCGACATCCTCGCGTTCAACGCGAACAAGGTTCCGGTCGGCCGCGACCAGATCCAGCACATCGAGATGGCGCGCGATATCGCGCAGCGCTTCAACCATACCTTCGGGCGCGAGTTTTTCGTCATGCCCGAGGCGCATATCGAAGAACAGGTCGCCACCTTGCCAGGCCTCGATGGCCGCAAGATGTCCAAGAGCTACGACAACACCGTCCCCCTGTTCGAGGGTGGGGCCAAGGGCATGCGCGATGCGATCATGAAGATCGTGACCGATTCGCGCGCCCCCGGCGAACCGAAGGACACCGAGGATTCGGCGCTTTTCACCATCTTCAAGGCCTTCGCCACACCAGCGGAAACCGCGGCGTTCGCTGACGCTCTGCGTGGAGGGATCGGTTGGGGTGAGGCCAAGCAGGTGTTGTTCGAACGTGTCGAAGCCGATGTGGCGCCGATGCGCGAACGCTACGAGGCCCTGCTGTCACGCCCGGACGATATGGAAGACATCCTGCTTGCCGGTGCGGCGAAGGCGCGCGCGATCGCGGGTCCCCTCGTGGAGACCTTGCGCGATGCCGTGGGTCTGCGTAGCGCGCGTCATCGCAGCGTGGCAGTCGCCGAGCCCGTCGCGACCAAGCCCGTGGCCAAGGCCAAGCCGCCGCGTTTCGCCAGTTTCCGCGACGACGACGGTAGCTTCCGCTTCCGCCTGTTCGCTACCGATGGCGAAGAGTTGTTGCTGTCGAAATCCTTTGCCGACCCCAAGGCGGCCGGTGCACTTCGGCACACACTGTCGACGGTGGGCGGCACCGCTGCGGTCATCGAATCGCAGGGCGATCACGTCGCCCTGTTGGTCGACGGCGAGGTGGTCGCCAATGGCGCGTCCTATCCGGATGAGGTGGCCCGCGCCGCGGCCGTACTTCGTCTCCGTACGGCACTCGACGCACTCGCCTCCGCACAGGACTGACGATGCGCTACCTCGCCCTCATGTTGCTGGCGCCCTGGCTGATCGTGTTGGGCTGGGCGTACTGGCAGTACCCGAAGGCCTTGCTCAGGAACGCCACGCGGCGCGCGTTCGACGTGCTGGCCCTGGTCGCGGCGGTCGCCGCGGCCGTGCAGGCGGCGATGGCGTCCTTCGATGCCGTGGTCATTCCGGCGGCGGACCAGTTCGGCCCGAAGAGCGGCGCGATCTGGCAGCAGGTGGTGCCCGCGCTATGGGGCTACGGCGCCTTCGTCGCCGTCCTCGTCGTCGCGCTGATCATCCGCCAGCTAGTCTGGAAGCCCCGCACACCTAACCGGTAGGAGCCGATTCATCGGCGATCCCGCGGCAGCGGGCCAGTTCACGGCGAATACCCGATCGCCGATGAATCGGCTCCTACAAAAGCGCAGGATCAGCCGCGGAAGCGCTTGGTCAGGCCCTTGAGGAAATTACGCAGGAACTGGTCGCCGCACAGGCGGAAGTTGCTGTGCTTGGGTTGACGGAAGAGGGCGTTGATCTCGCCACGGGTCACTTTGAACCCGGCCTCGCCCATGATGGAGAGGATGTCGTCTTCCTTCAGCTCGAAGGCGACGCGCAGCTTCTTCAGCACCACGTTGTTGTTGATGCGGCTTTCCACGGGGCGCGCCGGCTGGCTCTCGTCGCGACCGCGACGCTGCAGGATCAGTCCGTCGAGGAAGTGAGCCATGGCCAGGTCGGGCATCTCGACGAAGCCC
>NZ_JBFUAT010000021.1:0-79774 GCF_056406135.1 Luteibacter sp. P1_D3
GTCCCAGCGCCAGCAGGTCCGTCTGGACGGCACCCGGCACGATGGCCGGCTGCCAGTCCGTCGGGGCCTTTTGCGCGATCGCTGGCGCCGCCCCGGGAGCGAGGCGGAACTGCCAGCCGGTGGAGAGGTCCCTCTCCACCGGCGTGGCTGCCGTGGCGGCGCCGGCAACGAGCCAGGCCACCACCGCCAGCGACGCGCGGCGCATCACAGCTTGAAGCCCAGCGTCAGCGTGTACGTACGGCCGTTCTTGTAAGCATTGAGCGGCTCGGCGGGCGTGTTGTTGTACACGTAGTACGTTTCGTCGAGCAGGTTGGTGCCGTCGAGCGAGATACGCATGTGGTCGTTTACCTGATAGCCGATCGACGCATCCAGTTCACGGAAGATACCGGTGATCTGCGCCGACTCCAACTGGGCGATCTGCGTGAAGTACGCCGAGCGCCAGCTGTAGGTGATCCGCGCATCCCAGGGACCCTTCTCGTAGTACGGGCTGAGGTTGAACGCGTTCTTCGAGTTGTACGGCAGCGGGAAGTCGTTGCTCGTGCTGGCGTCGGAGTACGTGTAATTGGCCAGCATGCCGAAGCCGTACTTGAACACCTGCTGGTAGGTCAGCGAGATGCCCTTGACCTTGGCCACGCCGGCATTCACCGGCACTTCCATGTCGTACACGTCGTCACGCAGGTTGGTCAGGTTGTAATGCGTCTGCTTGACGTTGGTGTTGAGGATGTAACCGGAGATGCGACGGAAGAAAAACTCCGCGGACAGCACGCTGTTCTCCGAGAAGTACCACTCGGCCGAGGCGTCGTAGTTGGTCGACTTGTACGGCTTGAGGTCGGTGTTGCCACCCGAGCCGGTCAGCGTACGGTCGTCCAGCGCGATGTACGGGGTCATCTCCTGGTAGCGCGGGCGGGCCATCGTCTGTGCCGCGGCGAAACGCAGGGTCACGTCTTCGATCGGGTCATAGGCGATGTTGAACGACGGCAGCCAGTCGTGATACGCGCTGCGCTTGTTCACCGGGGCGTACTGATCCGGGCCGATGCTGTTGTAACCGTTGACTGTGTCACGCGTGCGGTAGTAGCGCACGCCGAGGTTGCCGCGGTAGGAATCGCCCGAGAAGTCGCCCTGGATGTAGAAGGCGCGGTTCTGCTCGGCGATGCTGTAGGTGGCCTTCGGATCGAGCGGAACGCTGGTGACGAGGCTGTTGACGTAGTCCTTCAGGCCACCCGCGCTGATCGTGCTCCAGTTGGCCATGCTGCTCGTGCCGTCGAGGCCACCGAGGTAGCCGCTCGGCGTGCCGCCACCCAGGACATCGGACAGCGAGACACCGCTGCCATCCGGCGACGGAATGCGTGCCGCATAGGCGTCCTGGCCGTTGAGGTGGTTGGTCGCCTTGATGCCGACCTCGATCTGGTTCAGCGGACCCCACGACACGTCGTGGCGGAAGTCGGTCTGGAAGTAGCGCTCACGATCGTAGCTCGGTGCGTAGCTGAAACCCGCACCGTGGGCGAGCATTGCCCCCGGATTGTCCGGGCTGTTGAAATTGATCTGCGGGTGCTGGCCGTCGAGGTTCCAGTTGTAGCCACCGAAGCCCTGGAACTGGGCGTTCCAGATGCCTTCCGAACCACCCGTCGAACCGGTGTAGCCGACCTGGCTCGTCGCCGACCAGCCGTCACCGTACCAATCGGCGCGCAGTTGCGCGGTGCCGGTGTTGACCTTGGACTCGCGCTCGTAACCGTCGAGGTAGGTCGACGCGCCCGGGCCGTAGGAGCCGCTGGTGGCGACGCCGTTCTGGAAACCGAGGGCCGTGGCCTGCGGCGCGCTACCCGACCAGTCACCGTAATGGCTCTGGTTGAAGTTATCGAACTTCTCGGTGACGTACAGGCCTGTGAAGTTCAACTCGAACGCGTCGTTCGGCTTCCACTGCAGGTCGGTCGACACGCCGTCACGCTTGCGCTGCTGCTGGAACCACGCGGTGTTGATCGCGGTCGGGTAGACACCCTTGGTGCCCGGCGCGACGACGTTGGGATTGAACTGGTGGTTCGGATCCGTATCGGTCGGATCGTTGGCACGCTGGTAACCGAAGACCTCGGTACCCTGGCGATCGATGATGCGGTCCGAATGCATGACCGAGCCGAGCACGCCGAAGGTGGAGTCGTTGTTCTTCCAGCTGTACAGCATGGAGGCGTTCGGCTTGCCGGTGTCGGCGCGATCGTTATAGCCGTAGCTGACGTTGCCGGTGAGCGTGTTCGCCTTGAGGTCGAGCGGCTTGCGGGTGTTGACGATGACGGTGCCGCCGATGCTGCCCTCGTCGATGTTCGCCTGCGGGGTCTTGTAGACCTGGGCGTTACCGATGATTTCCGAGGTGAGCAGGCTGTAATCGAACGAGCGGCTGTCCGGGTTGTTCGGGTCCGACGTCCAGTTGGTCGACGCCAGGGTCTGGCMGTTCAGGAGCAGGCGGTTGAGCGCCGGGTCGGTACCCAGGATGCTGACCTTGTCGCCTTCGCCGAAGTTGCGGTCGACGCTGATACCCGGCAGGTGCGAGAGCGATTCGGCCACGTTGCGATCCGGGAACTTGCCCACGTCTTCGGCCGAGATGGCTTCGACAATGGAGTCGGAGTTGCGCTTGAGGTCGAGCGATTTCTGCAGGCTGGCGCGGATACCGGTGACGGTCACGCCCTCGAGGTTGGCCGCGTTCTGCGCGTTGGCATCCGTCGCCGGTGCCGGTGCCGGTGCGGGCTCAGCCTTCTTGGCGGTCGTGGCGGGCGGGGGCGTCGCGCCGGCGTCCTGCGCCATGGCGGTACCCGTGGCGAACAGCCCGGCCATGATGGCCATGGAAAGGGCGCTGATCCGGTAATTCACTGCTATCTCCTGGGGATGAGAATGTTTTTTCGGGACGAACGACACCGCGCAAGCTTTCGCCTGCGTTCGTCGTTCGTTCCATTGAATGTGTCGCTTGCCCTGCCGCTGGGGGGACCGCAGCGTGTTGCTGTTGCAACCTTGTTACGCAGCGGATTTTTAGTGTCCGGTGACAACGTTGTCAACCGATTTTTTAACTCGATCTAAAGTCAGACAAATGATCGCAAGTCACTGTAGTAAATGGCTTTAGTGAAATAACGAAAATACTGCAATGCGGAAATTCTCATGGGGCATTTGGATCGATCCATGCGCAGGCAGGACATTCGATGCCATATCGTAAATAGCTGCTTTGGATGATGTTTTCAGATCGTCCATGAGCAGCGTGACGTGAGGCGTCGGTCAGACACCCGCTTTGTTGCGATGCAGCGTAAAAACAACACGAATCCATGCCAACGCGCCGATGAACGACATCGGCAAGTCCTTGCGGAATCGCTTTTCAGACAGCCATCAGTCACCTCGACTCATTGAAGCTGAATGCAACACGGCCTGACGCACGAGCAAAGGAACTCATGGTGAGCAAGCGATTCGCACGGGATATCTCGTTGATGTCCGCTCTGTCCGTATCACTCATCGGCGGCCTTGCCGGCTGCCAGCGGGAGGCACCGGCCGATCCACAGGCGCCGGTAGCCGCAACGACCGCTATCGCACCCGCACCGGCCGCGACCCAGGCACCGGCGTACCAGGCACCGACAGCCGAACAACTCTTCGCCCTGGTGGCACCCATTGCCCTGTTCCCCGACCGCCTTGTCGCACAGACGCTGGCCGCATCGACGCACCCCGACGATGTCGCGGCCGCTCGCGACTTCCTCGAGCAGAACCGCAACCTGACCGGTAGCGCGCTCATCGATGCCGCCGACAGTCAGCCCTGGGACCCCAGCGTGAAGTCGCTGGTCGCCTTTCCGGCCGTACTCGACCAGCTCGCCAACAACACCGAGTGGACCGCTGCGCTGGGCGCCGCCTACACCAGCGAGCCCACGGACGTGATGAATGCGATCCAGGTCATGCGCGGTCGCGCCCGCGCGCACGGCAACTTGCAGAACTCCGCCCAGCAGACCGTACAGATCGATCCGCGCGGGCCCTCCGACGACGAGACCGTCGCCGAGGACGGTGGCATCGTCGCGGCACCCGCGCAGACCATCCTCATCGAGCCCGCCGAGTCCGACGTGGTCTACGTGCCCGACTACGATCCCGATGCGGTGTATGGCGAGCCGATCGTCACCCGCGTGTATTCGCAGGGCTGGTACGAGGCGCCGCCCCGCCGTGACGACCTCATCGCCACCGGGTTGGTCTCGTTCGGCGCGGGCATCCTGGTCGGGGAGCTGTTCGCCTCGCACGGGCATCGCGAACCGCCGCGTTGGGGCTGGAATGCGTGGAACACCTCCTGGGGTGGTGGTCGCCCCGGCGGTCCGCACTACGGTGGTCGTCCGGCCATCGTCTACGACAACCATCCCTATCCGGTGAATCGCACCACGGTGATCAACCGCACGGTCAACATCGATCGCTCGGTGCATGTCGATCGTTCGAACCACATCGACAATCGGCACGACTTCAACAACACCACCAACAACGGCTTCGCCAACCATCCCATCGACCCTCGTCGGCAGGCGGCGCCGATCGCGAACGCCGCACGGCCCTCGCCGCCCGATTACGCGCACATGCAGCGGCCGACATTCACCGCCGGCATGACACATCCCACCGCGCCCAATGCGCGACCGGCCCTGCCACCGCCGCAGGCAGCACGCGCGGAAGGACAGCGTGCCGACGGGCGCGGACCCGAATTCGCCGGGCGTCCGGGCAATCCTGCCGATGTACGCAGCGCCAATGCCGGCCAAGCGTTCCGCCCTGGGCAGAACGCGCCGGCGCAGAACATCGAACGCGGCGAGCCCACGCGCTTCGATCCCCGCCAGCAGGTCGGCGGCCAAGTGGGCCAGGTACCGCGCGTGGATCCTCGCGAGCAGCAGCGTGGCGCCCAGGCCGCGCGGCAGGACGCTCGTCCGCTACCGACTGCCCAGCAGCCTCAACAGCCGCAACGTATCGACCCACGCGCAGACGAAGCGGATCGTTCACGCGCGCAAGCGCAACCGCGGGCCGCCGCCGAAGCGCGACCGCAAGCCATCCCTCAACCGCAGCGTCAGCCTCAGGTCGAGCGCCCCGCCAGTCAGGAACGCCCAACGCAGGCCATGCCGCAACGCGTCGAGCAGCCACGCCCCCAACCGCAGCGTGCGGAACCCCAACGTGAGCCGCAACGGGCCACACCGCAGCAACGTCCGGAACCACAGCACGAAAACCATGCGCCCGCGCCCAGGCCGGCGCCGCAACATCACGACAAAAAAGACGAGCACGGCGGTTGATCAGGTAAATGTAGGAGCCGATTCATCGGCGAAAAGCCAACGGAGCGGTGTAGCCGTACCCTCCCCTCGCCAGCATAGCCCGCTCCCACAGTAAGTCCCACCGCCATCCCAACAAAAAAGGCCCGGCGCAAGCCGGGCCCTTTGCATCGAACGAAGGCGACGCCGTTACTTCTTGCGTGCGCGCTTGGCGACCACCGCTTTCTTCACGGTCACCGGAGCTTTCTTCACCGGCGCAGCCTTGCGAGCTGCCGCGATCTTCTTCACCGGCGTTTTCTTCACTGCGACCTTCCGGGCAGGCGCCTTTTTCGCAGCTGCCTTCTTCGCCGCCACCTTCTTCACCGCCGCCTTGCGTGCCGGTGCGGCCTTCGTCGCAGTGGCACGCGTCGTCTTCCGTGCCGGTGCACGCTTGGTCGTCTTGCTGGCCGCGGCCTTCTTTTCAGCGGAGGCCGAAGCATCCACCTTGGGCTTGGCGGTACGGCGTGCGTTGAGTTCCGCAGCGGAATTCAGCGGGCGCCACGAACGGCCACCCAATGCCAGCAGCGTGTCGGCCGAGGCCGGACCCGCACTGCCCGAGGCGTAGTTCGGGAAATCGGCCGGCGTGCGCTGTGCCCAGTCGTCGAGGATCGGCTGCACGGCGCGCCAGCACGCCTCGACCATGTCGGCACGCTGGAACAGCGTGGCGTCGCCGGTCATGCAATCGTAGAGCAGCGTTTCGTAGCCGACGTTCGGCTCGGCACGGAACCAGTCGGCGTACTTGAAGTCCATGCGTACCGGCGCGAGTTCCACGCGAGGACCAGGACGCTTCACGTCGAACTGCAACGAGATGCCTTCGTCCGGCTGGATCTGCAAGACGAGCCAGTCCGGACCGAACGCGTCCATGCCCGTGCCACGGAACGGGGCGAACGGGGCGGACTTGAAGCGGATGGCGATCTCCGTCGTCCGGCGGCCCATGTGCTTGCCCGTGCGCAGGTAGAACGGCACGCCCGACCAGCGCCAGGTGTCGATCGACAGCTTCAGCGCCACGAAGGTCTCGGTGACCGAATCCGGTGCGACGTTCGGCTCGTCGCGGTACGACGTAGCGAGCTCGTTGTTCACCGCGCCCGGGCCGTACTGGCCGCGTACGGCGTCTTCGGGCTGGATGGGACGGATCGCCTCGATGGTCTCGGCCTTGCGCGTACGCACGGCTTCGGCATCGAACGAGGTGGGCGGCTCCATCGCCACCATCGCCAGCAGCTGGAACAGATGGTTGGGCACCATGTCACGCAGCGCACCGGTCTGCTCGTAGAACGAGCCGCGGCGTTCGACACCCACGGTCTCGGCCACGGTGATCTGCACGTGGTCGATGCGATCGCGATTCCAGATCGGCTCGAACAGGCCGTTGGCAAAGCGGAAGGCCATGATGTTCTGCACCGTTTCCTTACCCAGGAAATGATCGATGCGATAGATCTGGTCTTCGCGCAGCACCTTGAGGATGCGTTCGTTCAGCGCATGCGCCGAGGCGAGATCGTGACCGAACGGCTTCTCGATGATCACGCGGCGCCAGAAACGACCGTCCGCACCGCCATCGTCGACCAGGCCGGCATTCTTCAGCTGCTCGATCACGTCGCCGAAGAAACGCTCCGGCGTCGCCAGGTAAAACAATACGTTGCCCTGGGTGCCGCGGCGGCGCTCGGCATCCTTGAGCTTGGTGGCCAGGCTCTGGAAGGCGCTGAGGTCGTCGAAATCGCCCGCGTGGTAGCTCATCTGGCTGCTCAGCCAGCCCCACGCGTCGTCATCGAGCTTGGCGCCCGCGTTGCTGACGTAACGCTCGAGCGCGGTGTGCAGGCTCTTCTTCCACGCGTTATCGGCCATCTTGCCGTGATTGAAACCGATCACGGAGAAATTGTCGGACAACAGGCCGGTGCGGCGCATGTTGTACAAGGCGGGTACGACGAGGCGGCTGGTGAGGTCACCGGCAGCGCCGAAAATCACGACGGTACACGGGTCGGCCGGGTGAGCGCGCGAGGTGACGCGCTTCGATTGGGCTTGGCTCATGCACGGGCTCCTTGGGGATCGGTGGTATGGGGGGAAGCGTGGCTGTCGGCAGTCGCGCTATAACCATGCGCGAGACTGAAAGCGGCATTAACCAACGCTACGTGGGAAAAGGCTTGTGGGAAATTGCCCAGTAGTCGTTTCGACCGAGGATCGTACTCCTCTGCGAGCAATCCGAGGTCGTTCGACAAGCCGACAAGTCGAGTGAAAAGCGTCCTCGCCTCGTCCAGGCGGCCCAGCAGTACGTAGTTTTCCACCAGCCAGAAGCTGCATGGGAGGAATTCCCCCTCGCCCGGCGGCAACCCGTCGACGCCGCTGCGCGTGTCGTAGCGGCGAACGAAGCCTTCCACGAGGAGATCTTCCTCGATAGCCCGGACCGTGGCGACAATGCGCGGATCGTCCGGGGGGAGAAAATCGGTGAGGGTCACCAGCAGCAGGCTGGCGTCGAGTTCGGTCGATCCATAGGACTGGGTTAAACAACCACGCACCGGATCCACGCCCTTGGCGAGGATGTCGGCCTTGATCTCGTCGGCGACGCCGCGCCAGCGCCGGGTGAAACCCGGGTCGCGGCCGTCACGGTCCTGCTCGGCGGCACGTTGGAACGCCAGCCACGCCATGACCTTGGAATGGACGAAATGACGCGGCTCGCCGCGGATTTCCCAGATACCCTCGTCCGGGTGACGCCAGATGCTCTCGAGGTGCTCGAGGAAGACCGACTGCACGTCATCGGCATCCGGCTGCAAGGCCACCCCGTGACGTAGCGCATGGTCGAACGCGCCGACCAGCTCGCCGAAGATATCGAGCTGGAACTGGGCCGACGCTGCATTGCCGACGCGAACGGGCTTGGCGCCCTCATAGCCCGACAGCCAGGGCAGTTCGAACTCCTCGAGGCGGCGTTCGCCGGCCAGCCCATAGAGCACCTGCAACTGGCCGGGCGACCCGGCGACGGCGCGGCGCACCCACTCGCGCCAGGCACTGGCTTCGTCGTGGTAGCCGGCATTGACCAACGCCGAGAGCACGAAGGTGGCATCGCGGGCCCAGCAGAAGCGATAGTCCCAGTTGCGTTGGCCGCCGAGCTGTTCGGGCAACGAGGTCGTGGGAGCGGCGACAATGCCGCCGGTGGGCAGATAGCTGAGGCCCTTGAGGACGATCAGCGAGCGACGGACGATATCGCTCCATTCGCCAGAGTCGTTGCAGCGACCGGACCAGTTTTCCCAGAAAGCGAGCGAGTCCTTCAGTTCCTGCCGGGCATCCAGCGCCTCGGGCGGCGGCAGGTGCGAGGGGCCCCAGGCCATGACGAAGGGCACCGAGTCGCCCGCACTGACGGCGAAACGAGCGACGCTGTGCATGCCCTCGCCTTCGACCGAGATCGGACTGCGGACCACGAGCAGGTCAGGCCCCGCCACGGCGGTGATCGTCTGCTCGTCGAGGCGACTCACCCAGGGCAAGGCACTGCCGTAATCGAAACGGATGGTGAGGACGCTTTCGAAATCCACGCGCCCTTCGATGCCCTCCACGATCCGGGTCACGCCCACCTGTTCGTCGGCGAAGGGCATGAACTCGATGACACGGGCGCGACCGGTGGCGCATCGCCATTCCGTTTCGAGCACGAGGCTGCCGTCGATGTAATGCCGCTCACAGGTGGCGTCGGGATCGGCCGGGGCGATGCGCCAGCGGCCGTTGCTCTCGTCGCCCACCAGGGCCGCGAAACAGGCGGCCGAATCAAAGCGCGGTACGCATAGCCAATCAATCGAACCATCGCGCGAAACCAGGGCGGCGCTGCGGCAGTTGCCGAGCATTGCGTAGTCTTCGATCCGGGATGCCATGGGGTCCTCGTCGTGGGCGCTATTCCGTTTACGGTAGTCGCCGGGACGTTAGGACCGCGTAGCGATCAGTGACCGGATGTCGCGACCGGCGAGCGATCGCCGCGTGCGGCTTCGAACAGACTGTGCGCAAGTTCCTGCTCCCCGTAAATGACCTCGCTCGCACCGAGCCCGGCAAGGTGATCCATGCACTCCTGCGAATGCGCACGCGCCACGATCGGCAAATCGGCGCGAAGCTGACGCGCGGCACGCACCACCTGTCCAGCCTCGAAGGGGTCCGGCACGGCGACGATCAGCGCACGCGCACTGGAGAGATTGGCCTCGGCCAGGACCAGCGCCGCGGCGGCGTTACCGATCACCACATCCGCCTCGCCCGAGTCGCGCAGGGTCCGCACGGCGTCCTCGTCGGTTTCGATGACGAGCACGCGCGCGCCAGCCTCGCGTAGCTCGGCGAACACGCGGCGCCCCACGCGACCGAAACCGACCAGCACGGTGTGACCACCGACGGCGGCCGGATGCTGGTCGGGCGCGTCCGCATCGTGCTTGGCGATCCAGCGATCCAGCGCCACGAACAGCAGCGGATTGACCAGGATGGAGACGATGGCTGCCGCGAGGATGACATCGCGCGCCTGTGCGCTGATCAGGCCAACCGAGACGCCGAGCGCGGCGAGGATGAAAGAGAACTCGCCGATCTGTGCAAGGCTGGTGGCGATCGTCAGCGCCGTCTTCACCGGCCGGCCGAAGGCCCGCACGATAACGAACGCCGCGGCCGACTTGCCCACGATGATGATCAGGCAGGCAGCGAGTACGACCCACGGATGCTCGACGAGGATGTGCGGATTGAACAGCATGCCGATGGAGACGAAGAAGAGCACGGCGAAGGCGTCGCGCAACGGCAGGGTCTCCTCCGCAGCCTGCTGCGAGAGTTTCGATTCGCCCATCATCATGCCGGCGAAAAAGGCGCCCAGCTCGAACGAGACATCGAACAGATGGGCCGCGCCGAAGGCGACGCCCAGGGCCATCGCCAGCACGGCGAGTCGGAACAGTTCGCGCGATCCCGTGGCCGACACGGCCTGCAGCGTCCAGGGGATGACCCGTTTGCCGACGATGAGCATCAGGGCGACGAAGACCACGACCTTGCCGACTGTCCAGGCCACGGTCTCGAACAGCTCACCCATCGAGGGCGCGGCACCGCCTTTCTCCGACCCGAGGAAGCCGCCGATGGCCGGCAGCAAGACCAGCGCCAGCACCATGGCGAGGTCTTCGACGATCAGCCAGCCGACCGCGATGCGACCGCGATCGCTGTCGAGCAAGCGGCGCTCTTCCATGGCGCGCAACAGGACGACCGTGCTCGCCACCGACAGCGCCAGGCCGAAGACGAAACCCTGCGCGAGCGGCCAACCCAGCCCCCAGCCCAGCAGCATGCCGAGGCCCGTAGCGACGCCCATCTGCACGGCCGCGCCGGGAATGGAGATCGCCTTGACCGAGAGCAGGTCCTTCAACGAGAAATGCAGGCCCACCCCGAACATCAGCAGGATCACGCCGAGATCGGCCAGCTCCTGCGCGATGCCGGCGTCGGCCACGTAGCCGGGAGTGAAAGGGCCAGCGACGACACCGGCGACGAGATAGCCGGCGAGTACCGGCAATCGAAGGCGGTTGGCGATGGCCCCGAAGATGAAAGCGAGGACGAGTCCGCCGACGATGGTGGCGATGAGTGGCGTGGCGTCGTGCATGGCAGCTCCCTGATCAACCCTTCAAGATTGGGGACGACTAGCGGACCATGCAACCTGAGAAGATCCTCAAGCTCCGCTAGCGGTCAGCACCGCGAGAAAATCCTTGCCGTACCGCTTGAGCTTGTTCTCGCCCACGCCACTGATCGAACCCAGTTCGTCTTCGTTGGCCGGCAGCGCACGCAGCATCGCCAGCAAGGTGGCGTCGTGGAAGATGACATAGGCCGGCACGCCGTGCTGCTTGGCCAGTTCCGAGCGCACGCGGCGCAGTTCGCTCCATAGCGGCTGCTCGATCTCCTCGATGCCCAGCGAGCCGCCCGTGGTGGCCGGCGACGGCCGCGAGGTGCGGCGGCCCTTGGCCGGACGCGCATCCTCGCGCAGCCATACCTTGCGTTCGCTCTTCAGCACGGGGCCGCTCGTCGGCGACAGCCGCAGCGTGCCGTACCCCTCGGGATCGGCCTCGATCAGACCGGCCGCGAGCAACTGGCGGAACACCGACCGCCACTGCGTGGCGTCCATGTCGGCGCCGACGCCGAACACAGTGAGCTGGTCGTGGCGAAGATCGCGGACGCGCTCGCCCGCTTCGCCACGCAGAATCTCGATGAGATGCCCGGCGCCGTAGCGCTGGCCGCTGCGATAAATGCAGGACATGGCCTTCTGCGCGGCAAGCGTCGCGTCCCATGTCGTCGGCGGCACCAGGCAGTTGTCGCAGTTTCCACAGGGCTGCGGATAGACCTCGGCGAAAGCTTCGAGCAACAACTGGCGACGGCAGCGCGTCGCTTCGGCAAAGCCGAGCAGGGAATCGAGCTTGAGACGCTCGATGCGCTTGCGATCGTCGCCGGCCTCGGACTGCGAAATCATCTGGCTCATGGTGACGACATCGCCCAGGCCATAGACCATCCAGGCTTCCGCCGGCAGGCCATCGCGACCGGCACGACCGGTCTCCTGGTAGTACCCCTCCATGCTGCGCGGAAGGTCCAGGTGGGCGACGAAGCGCACGTCCGGCTTGTCGATACCCATGCCGAAGGCGACGGTGGCCACCATGACGACCGCGTCCTCACGAAGGAAGCGCTGCTGGTGACGCGTACGCGTGTCGCCGTCGAGGCCGGCGTGGTACGGCAAGGCCTCGACGCCAGCCTCGACCAGCCAGGCCGCCGTCTCGTCCACCTTGCGGCGGCTCAGGCAATACACGATGCCGGCTTCGCCGCGATGCGCGTCGAGGAAGTCCAGCAGCTGTCGCCGTGCGTTCTGCCGTGGCGCCACGCGGTAGCGGATATTGGGCCGATCGAAACTGGAGACGAAGCGACGCGCCGCGTGTAGGCCGAGCCTTTCAACGATTTCTTCGCGCGTGCGATCGTCCGCCGTGGCGGTGAGGGCAATGCGCGGCACTTCCGGGAACCGCTCGTGGAGGATCGCCAGTTCACGGTATTCGGGACGGAAGTCGTGGCCCCACTGCGAGACGCAGTGAGCTTCATCGATGGCGAACAAAGCGATGGGGATGCGATCGAGCAGGCCGAGAAACCGCCCGGTGAGCAGCCGCTCCGGCGCAACGTAGAGCATGTCGAGGTCACCGGCGAGCAGGAGCTCCTCGACCTCGCGCTGGGTCGCCGAGTCCAGGCTCGAATTGAGGTAACGGGCACGAACACCGGCCTCGGTCAGCGCGTCGACCTGATCCTGCATGAGGGCGATGAGTGGCGAGACGACAATGCCCGTACCGTGGCGCATCAGGGCGGGAATCTGGAAACACAGCGACTTGCCGCCGCCGGTGGGCATCAGGACGAGAGCGTCGCCGCCGTTAGCAACCTCCTCGACGATGGCCTGTTGCTGGCCGCGGAACTCGGGGTAACCGAAAACGGAGTGAAGGAGGTCGTGGGCCTGGGACTGCATCCCGCCATGCTAACAAACCGGGCCCTTCATCCGTCATCTGCTGACAGCTGAACGGGCTGTAGGCCTACGCCGATTTGGGATGAAAGCGATGTTCTTTCGAGGCCTTCGAGCAGCTAATGGAGCCGAGCCCGACCTCGGTGGCTCGTCGGCTGTTCGTGTCCTTCGAAGGGGAAGGAAGATGAAGACTCCGTGCCTTACCGCTGCATGCCTCGCTTGCGCCTTCGCGACGGGCGCCCCACCCCTCTATGCCGAAGACGGTCGCATCGTCTTCACCGGCGATATCGTCGAGCCCGTCTGCCCTTTGCGGGACGGCGCACTCGATTGTCCGCCAGGGCGGCAGGCCTTCGCCGCCGTCCGTCCCCTCGATATCGCGTCCGCCAGGCAGCAGATTCGCGCCGAGCTCTTCGACTACGCGTTGCAGCGCGACCGCACCGCCGCCTGGCAGGTGGTCGACATCACCTATCGATGACCCCGCCTGACGATACCGCGCACGGCGTCATCCCCAGATGGCCCGGTCGAGGTCGTGATCGAGTCCGAAGGCGCTCATCGGCACGCGTCCATCCTTCACGGTGACGCCCTCGGCCTTGAGCCGCCGGCACTGTTCGCGAAACCCCTGGGTGCCGGCCGGAATGCCGATCCGGCCGTCGGCGCGGAGCACCCGATGCCAGGGAAGGTCGAGTCGGTTGGGCGCGTCGCCGAGCACGCGGCCGATCAGGCGGGCGCGCCCCGGATAGCCGGCCCGCGCGGCGATCGCGCCATAACTGGCCACGCGCCCACGAGGGATCGCAGCCACCGCGTCGATGATCCGTGTCGCGCGTAGCGCGCGGGCTTCGTCGTCGTCGAGTTCATCTGTCATGGTCGTTTCGTGCATGCCTGGAAACGGCAGGGAGCGTACCATCGACCCTCCCCAGTGACGGAACTTCCCACGGCGATGCGACACTTCGAGGCCATCCGCTCCCATGTCGGCGGCGTTCACAAGCTCCGCCAGAACGAGCCCTACCTCA
Source organism: Luteibacter sp. P1_D3 (assembly GCF_056406135.1). Lineage (NCBI taxonomy): Bacteria > Pseudomonadati > Pseudomonadota > Gammaproteobacteria > Lysobacterales > Rhodanobacteraceae > Luteibacter > Luteibacter sp. P1_D3. The sequence goes on from NZ_JBFUAT010000021.1 coordinate 13,740, forward strand.
TCAGCTTCGACCTGGAGCTTCCGGACGGACGCCACCAGGGCATCTACCTGGCCGAGCTGGAAGATTCCGAAGGCCTGCGATTCCTGCGCCTGTCGACCCCGATCGGTCCGTTGGCCGGCGTGGATGCGCGGCGTTGCCTGCGCTTCAACTGGGAGCAGCGCACGGGCTACCTCGCCGAGGCGGACCTGGACGGCTCGCCGTATCTACACCTGTGCGAGAACCGGCCCTACGACTACCTCGACGAGCGCGAACTCGCACGCCTGATCGAAGAACTGGGCGCCACCGGCGACCAGCTCGAACAAGTCGTCAACGGCGAGGCCGACGCCCTCTGAGTCAGAAGAACAGACGGCTGAGCTTGACCAGGCCGTAGCCGATACCTGCCGTGATCGGCAGGGTGAGGATCCAGGCCCAGACCATCCGCTCGACGACCGACCAGCGGATGGCGTTCCAGCGCTTAGCGGCGCCGACACCCATGATCGACGCCGACACGTTGTGCGTGGTCGACACCGGCACGCCGAGGATGGAGGCGGTGAGGATCACCGCCGCCGAGCTGCCCTCGGCCGCGAAGCCATTGATCGGATGCAGCTTGACCATCTTGTGGCCCAGCGTCTTGATGATGCGCCAGCCGCCGCCCGCGGTACCTGCCGCCATGGTCAGCGCGCAGACGACCTTGACCCAGACCGGGATCGGGAAGCCACCGGGCGCCGCCGGGTCGTGCGGAATGCGCAGGAAATGCAGGATCGTGGGCAGGTGGTCGAAGTGACCCGCCGCGGTGGCGCCGGCCAGGGCGAGCGCGATGATGCCCATGCTCTTCTGCGCGTCGTTCATGCCGTGGGACAGACCCATCGCGCTGGCCGAGACGATCTGCGCCTTGCCGAAAAAGCTGTTGACGAACGGGGTGCGACCGAAGCGGCGCAACGGACCCTTGCGGCTCGAGAAGAAGCCGAGCAGCGCGTACAGGCCGCCCATCAACGCATAGCCGATGACGAAACCGAGGAAGGGCGAGACCATCATCGGCAGGATGACCTTGGGCATGACGCCCTTGCCCAGCCACCAGTGGGCCCCGCCCTGCCACCAGATGATCGAGTGCAGGTTGCCGTCGGACGCGGCCAGGGCCGCACCGCACAGGCCACCGACCAGGGCGTGGCTGGAGCTGGATGGCAGGCCCATCCACCAGGTGATGAGGTTCCAGATCGTCGCGCCGAGCAGCGCGCTGATCAGCAGCTGCGAGCCGACATCCACCACGCCGGTATCGATCAGGCCCGAGGCGATCGTCGCCGCGACGGCGGTACCCCAGAGGGCACCCGCCAGGTTGGTGACCGCCGCCAGGAGCACGGCCTGGCCCGGCGTGAGGACCTTGGTCGCGACCACGGTGGCGATGGAGTTCGCCGTGTCGTGGAAGCCGTTGATATAGGTGAACGCGAGGGCGATCAGGACGACCGCGATGACCATGCTCATGGGACGGCCGCCCTCAGGAGTTCTTGAGCACGATGGCGTAGACGACGTTGCCGACGTCGCGGCACTTGTCGACCGCCTTTTCCACCAGTTCGAAGAGATCCTTGGCCAGAATGGCTTTCAAGGGGTCGGAGCCTTCGGCGTAGAGCGTACGGTAGGGGTCGAGCAGGAGACGGTCGGCCTCGGACTCCAGTGCCTGCAACTGATCGCGCAGCTTCTTCACCGGGTCGATCTTCAGGCCGTTGCGCAACTGGCCGATCATGGCTACGACCACCTCGGCCGACCGCTCGAGCAGGGCCGCGCGCTGGCTGAAGTCGATGCCCTGGAGCCGCTCGGCGACGATCACGTAGYGCTCGGCGAACTTCTCGATGGTCTTGGGGATCTTGTACAGCGCGGAGTTCAGCGCCTCGATGTCTTCGCGGTCCAGCGCAGTGACGAAGGTGTTGACCAGTTCCTCGCCGATCTGTCCATGCAAGGCCTTCTCGCGGGCGCGGGCCGTGCTGAAGGCCGCCATGACCGGGGTCCGGTCGGTCTGGGTGACCAGCTCGTGCATCGCCTTGGCGCTTTCGCGAGCCGCCTCGGCGCTCGCCTCGAGCAGGCCATAGAACTTGTCGCCCTTACCGAACATCGTCTGGAGTGAAAACATGGGGTCGCCTGGGGGAACCTGGGGGGATTTATGACGCCAATGTTACCGGAAGAGAGCCGATTCATCGGAAGTCAGTACATGTAGGAGCCGATTCATCGGGGAAAAGCCAACAAAGCAAAGAAGCCACACCCCCCAACACCACGACCACCCACCCCCCGGTCTGATATATATCCCCCAATGCTCTCCGACATCCTGCTCGTCCTCTTCCTTTCCCTCGGCAACGCGTTTTTCGCGCTGTCCGAGATGTCCGTCGTGGCCTCCCGCAAGAGCCGCCTGAAGCAGATGGCGCGCACCAGCCGGCGGTCCGCGGCGGCGTTGCGCCTTGCCGAGTCGCCGGAGCGCTTCCTGTCGACCGTCCAGGTCGGCATGACCCTGATCATCCTGGTCACCGGTGCCGTGGCCGGCGATACCCTGGGCGAACAGTTCACCGCCCTCATCCATGGCGGCGAGCCCGCCTGGCTGGAGCCCTACGCGAAGATCGTCGGCTGGCTGCTCGGCTTCCTGCTGATGTCCCTGGTGCAGATCGTCATCGGCGAGTTGGTGCCCAAGCGCGCCGCGCTGACCGCGCCCGAGCGGATCGCCTCGCAGATCGCCATGCCCATGCTGGTGATCTCCCGGATCACCCTGCCCATGGTCTGGCTTCTCAACCACCTGTCCAGCGGCATCCTGCACGTCCTTCGCCTGCGCCGTGGCGACGCCTCGGCGGCCACCGAAGAGGAGATTCGCCTGCTCGTCGCCGAGAGCGCCGAGCAAGGCATCCTCGACCTCGACGAGCGCAACATGGTCAACCGCGTCCTTCGCCTCGGCGACCGGACCGTCGGTTCGGTCATGACCCCGCGGATGAAGATCGCCTGGCTCGATACCAACGCGTCACAGGAAGACAATCTCGAAGTGCTGCGCGAGACACCGTTCTCGCGCTACCCGGTCTACCGCCGCGACGAAAGCGAGGTCGTCGGTACGGTCGAGGTGAAATCGCTCTTCAGCACCTTGCAGCGCGGTGAGGTGGACCTGTTCAAACACGTCTCGCGCCCCCTCTTCGTCCCCGCGACCGCGCGTGCCCTGGACCTGCTCGAGTCCTTCCGCGACGCCGACACCCAACTGGCCCTGGCCGTCGACGAATACGGCGACATCGAAGGCCTGGTCACCCTCAACGACTTGCTGTCGGCCGTGGTCGGCGCCACTGCGCCGTCTACCGACGACACGACCCACGATGGCCCGATCGTTCGCCGCGAGGACGGCAGCTGGCTGGTCGATGGCGCCCTGCCGGCCGACGACCTGCGCGAACTATTGCAGCTCGACCGCCTGCCGAACGAAGAGGAACACGAATTCCGCACGGCGGCCGGCATGGTCACGACGAATTTCGGCCACATCCCGCGCGCGGGTGAATCCTTCGTGTGGCAGGGGATCCGTTTCGAGGTGATGGATATGGACGGCGCCCGCATCGACAAGCTGCTGGTCAGCATGGCGGGCGAGAGTGAGGCCGTCGCCGAAGACGGCGCGTAAAGCCGGCGTTCAAGCGCCGCCCGTGATCGTCCCCGCATGACCGCCTCCCCCGAGCCTCGTGAGGATAAAACCACCGCCCTCCTTCGCAGGGCGTTGCTCGACGCGCCCGAGGACCGTATCGACGTCGCGTCACTGCTCGAACCCCTGAAGCGTCGCGCTTTCGGTTTCCTGCTGCTCCTTCTCGCCATCCCCAACTTCATCCCGGTGCCGCTGGGCATCGGGGGAATCATGGGCGTGATGGTGATCGCGCTGGGCGTGGAGATGCTGATCGGCCTCGAGCATCCCTGGATTCCGGGATTTCTCAGGCGACGCACGCTGTCCCGCGAGGGCCTGTTGCGTTTCCTCGACCGCGCGGAGCCGATCACCCGACGCCTCGAAACGGTGTGCAGACCCCGCCTGCAACGGCTGACGCGCCGCCCGTTCACCCTGCTTTCCGGCGGGATCATGATCCTCATCGGCGTCCTGCTCGCCCTGCCGATCCCGTTCACCAACTACCTGTTCGGCGGCATGCTGATCGCCTTCGCCTTTGCGCTGGTGGAGCGCGATGGCGCGCTGCTGATCGGCGTATGGACGGCGACCCTGGCCATCGTCATCGCCTCGGCGACGTTCAGCCGCGCGCTGGCGGGGCTGGTGAGCGACCTGTTCTAAGCCCCAGAAACGTCCGGCGACCCGGTCAATCCTTCTTGTGAGCGAGCTCCGCCATCCGCTGGGCGTCGGCAAGGATGCCGTGGAGGATACGAAGTTCGCGCAGTTCGGGGCGGGCCCGCAGGAACAGCTTGCGCAGCTTCAGCATGATCGTTACCGGCGAGCGGCCCTTGTGGAACTCGATGTCGTCGAGCATCTGACCCAGATGGGTGAAGAACCGCTCGAGCTGCTCGGCGTCGGCCGGGACTTCATCGGGATCGGGGACCACTTCCGGGGCCTTCGTGTCGGTCGCCTCGTCCGCCAGCAGGGCCGAACGAAGCTCGTAGGCCACCACCTGCACCGCCTGCGAAAGATTCAGCGAACTGAAGTCGTCCACGCTGGGGATGCGGATCATCGCGTGGCAGCGCGACAGTTCGTCATTCTCCAGGCCGGTGCGCTCGTTGCCGAAGACCAGGGCGACCTGTTCGCCCCGGCGGGCGGCGGCGATGGCCTGGGCCACGCCCTCACGGGGATCCAGCTCGGGAATGTTCACCCCGCGACGGCGCGCCGAGAGGCCAAGGGCGAAGGTCGTGCCTGCCAGGCCAGCGACCACGTCCTCCTGGATGGAAGCCTTGGCGAGCACATCGTCCGCGCCGGCGGCCAGGGCGGTCGCCTCCGGATCGGGGAAACGCTGCGGGGCGACCAGGGTCAGCCGGTCGAAGCCCATGGTGCGCATGGCGCGGGCCGCGGAGCCGATGTTGCCCGAATGCGAGGTGCGTACAAGGACGAAACGGAGGCGGTCGTTGAGCTCGGAAAGGGCCATGGCGTCGAGGGGCTGAACGGTAGGACCGGAAAGTCTACAACGGCAATGACTTGGGTGAGCCGCAAGGCAGTGTTAAACTGCCCGACCGACGCGGCTCGACCGCGCTCACCTGTTCTTTTACCAAGTCGATCCCCATGCCCAGACCCGCCGTCAACGTTGCGGCGCGCGCCGCGCGCTCCGCAGGAAACATCATCCTGCGCTACATGAATCGCCTCGAGGGCCTCGCGGTCGTCGAGAAGCAGCGTATGGACTTCGCTTCCGAAGTCGATCGCCTCGCCGAAGCCGAGATCGTGAAGGAACTTCGTCGCGCCTACCCGACCCACGCCATTCTTGGCGAAGAGTTGGGGCAGATCGGCAAGGGGCCGCTGACCTGGGTCATCGATCCGCTCGACGGCACGCACAATTACCTGCGTGGCATCCCCCACTTCTGCGTCTCCATCGCCCTGGTCGAAAAGGGCGAGCCGGTGTACGGCGTGGTTTTCGACCCACTGCGCGATGAGCTTTTCACCGCCAGCAAGGGCGATGGCGCCTACCTCAACGACCGCCGCATCCGCGTGGGCAAGCGCGAAGGCCTGTCGGGTGCGCTGATCGCCACCGGCTATCCGTATCGCGCCCGCAACCACCTGGAACCGCAGCTGGCAATGACGGCCGCCCTCCTCGCCGAAGCCGAAGACATCCGGCGTATGGGTTCGGCGGCACTGGACCTGGCCTACGTGGCATCCGGTCGCGTCGACGGCTTCTTCGAGCCGGCACTGAACATCTGGGACATCGCCGCGGGCGCCCTGCTGGTCCGCGAGGCCGGTGGTGTCTACAACGACTTCGGCGGCCGCGAAGGCCTGCCCGAGAGCGGCAACATCATCGCCGGCAATCACAAGGTCGCCGCCGCGATGACCGACGTGATCAAGGCCAACGCCACGGCCCGCTTGCTCGGGGTTTGAGCCGACACGTGATGTAGGCGAAGTGCCTGGCAACACCTGGGGCTACTTCCCCGCAATCGCCTCGCAAAGCGCGCGCCCCTGACAGGGCGCGCGCTTTGCGTTTGGATCACAGGACATGCAACCCAGGTCGACGCCACGAGCCGATGTCGTCCTAGACCTAAGACACCCGCGGTGCCCGCCTACAGGCGCTGGCGCGCCGTCCGTCTACTCTGTCGCTGCGAACCGGACGTTCGCATGCATCCGCACCGACACAAGGAAGATAGGCCGTGCCAAGAAAAACCGTCACCCGCCCTGCCCTGACCCTGGCGATCGCCTTCGCCAGCCTCGGCTTCGGCGCAAATGCAGTCGCTCGCATCCAGACGATGATCGTGACCTCCGATCCTCAATACCCCTGGACGGACGTGACCGACCGTGGAGCCCAGGAGAGCGACAGTGAACGCGACCGTCGTTCCGAAGCCCTGATCACCGAACAGTACCGAAGCATCGCCGCGTATCGCGCGGCACGCCCCGGCGAAGACATCCCGGTGTTCGTCAACGGCGACCTGACCGCGTACGGTCACGGCAACCAGCGCAGCGTCATGGCGCGACTCCTGCCGATACTCGGCGACAACGTGCACCTGGGCCTGGGCAACCACGATTACGACAACAACATTCGCAAGGAAAATGGCTCGGGCTGCTACAACAACGGCTGCGCGCGGGACAGCATCGGCGATCTCGTCAGGCACGTCACCGCCAAAGCCGGCAAGGTCGCCTTCGACTACTCCGTGACACCCGGCGCGTTTACGACGCTCTATCGGGGCAGTCTTGCCTATGCCGTCCACGCGCGCGGACTCGATCGCGTGTTGAGCATCCAGCTCAACAACTATCCGGATTACCGGGTGACTTTCGAGACCACCGAGGGCATCACCAAGGGACGCTACGAGATCGACTCATCGCTGGCGTGGCTGGCCAACCTGATCCAGAACAGGCTCGATAAACCCGCCTTCGGCGACTGGACGGACCGCAAGTACGACTTCGGCATCATCCACATGCACGACCCGACGATGTTCGACGGCGATTTCGCAAGACGGGTCATGAATGCCGACATCGCCGCCATTTTTGCGGGACACCTGCATCGGACCATGGGCCGCTATGGCAGCCTCGGCAACGTTCCCGTCTTCCTCAGTGGCTCGGCCTCGCAGCGCACCTACCTGATCGTCGAGCACGATACGGATGCCGAGGTGCTGAAAGTGTACGGCGTGCGCGAGAACAACCCCGAGCAGAAGAAGCTGATCGACACCGTGCCCGTCCATCACAACCGCTGAAGGTCTTATTTGAGCAGGTTGCGCAGGAAGGGCACGGTGACGCGTCGCTGGGCGGCGAGCGATGCGCGGTCGAGCGTATCGAGCAGGTCGAGCAAGGCACCGAGATCGCGTGCGTGGTGTGCGAACAGCCAGTCGAGCACGGTGTCGTCGAGCTCGATGCCACGACCGGCCGCGTGGTCGCGCAGAACCTGGCGACGTTCGACGTCGGCCAACGGCTTCAACAGCGCCTGCGTGAGCGAGCCCAGCCGCGAACGAAGATCGGGCAATACGATCTCCAGCGACACCGGCGCCGCCACGGAGGCGAACAGCAAGGTGCAGCCATCGGCGCGATAGCGGTTGAAGGTGTCGAACAGCGCATGTTCGGCGTCGGCCTCGCCGGCAATTGAATCGACATCGTCGATCGCCAGCACATCGCTGCCGGCCATGCCACGAATGGCAGCCGCACGCGAACCGCGCAGCCCTGCCAAAGGCAGGTATTGCGCCGTGCGTCCTGCATCGATCGCCGCCTGGCAGGCAGCGATAAGCAAATGCGTGCGTCCGCTACCGACGGGCCCGGCAACGAACACCCAGGGCGCCACGGGGTCGACCGCCGCGGCGCGAACCGCTTCGACCGCTACCGCGTTTTCACCGGCATGAAAGTGCTCGAATCGCTGGCGGCGCGGCCAGCGCAGCGCGAGGGGAAGCTGGGTCGTCATGGACCGCCGTCATCCGGGATGGTGGGACGGACGGGCTTTACGCTGACATCCACGTCGACATCCACATCGATGCGTTCCGGCTCGGCCACGACGGCAGGCTCTGTGTAGAGGTCGCTCTCGCGGTAACGCGCAAAGACGTAACGCATGAGCACCACCACCACCGACGCGGCCGGCAGCGCGAGCAGCACGCCGAGAAAACCGAACAGATGGCCGCCGGCGAGCACGGCGAAGATCACCGCCACCGGATGCAGGCCGATCTTGCCGCCGACCAGGCGCGGCACCAGCACGTAGCCTTCGAGCAACTGGCCGATGGTGAACACGACAGCCACCAGGATCACGTGGGTCCAGTCGCCGTACTGCACGAGGGCGGCAATCATCGCGGCGACGAAGCCGATCATGAAACCAAGGTAAGGCACGAAGCTGAGCAAGCCGGCGACCATGCCGATCAACGGACCGATCGAGATGCCGCACAGCGTCAGCCCGAGGCCGTAGAACACGCCGAGCGCGAGCATCACCAGCAGCTGGCCGCGGACGAAGGCGCCAAGCACCTGGTCCGACTCACGCGACAGGCGCACGACGGTCGGTTCGATCGAACGCGGCAGCAGGCGCTGGATGTGCGCGATCATCGTGTCCCAGTCGCGTAGCAGGTAGAACGCGACCACCGGGATCAGGACGAGGTTGGTCAGCCACATGACGATGCCCATGCCGGACTGCGACACCTTGGCCACCGCCGTCGCCAGCACGCTGCTGACCGAGCCGATGTGCTCCTTGATCGTCGCGATCAGGCGATCGCTGTCGAAGACGTCGGCATCCAGATGCAGGCGTTGCTGGATCCACGGCAGGGCCGTGCTCTTGGCCCATTCGACGTAACGCGGCAGGTTCTCGGCGAGGTTCTCGAACTGGTGCTGGATCAGCGGGACCAGAAGGAGCAACGCGCCGATGAAGACCAACGCGATGACGGTGAAGACGATACTGACCGCCCACGTGCGTCCCATGCCCAGCCGCTGCAGGCGATCCGCCAGCGGGTCACCGAGGTAGGCGAGCATCGCGGCGACCGCGAAGGGCATGAGCACCGGCGCCAGCAGCCAGATCACGAAGATGATGACGGCGGCGATCGCAAGCATCTGCCAGCGGCGCGAAGTGTCGTGAGTCATGCGATTCCAGTTTCGACATAAAAAGGTCGCCGCCATTGTCGTGGATCAAGGGATCCAGCGAACGGCCAGGTCGGCGCCGTCGTGGGCGTCGGCGGCAAGGACATGTCCGGCCGAGGCGTAGCCAGCGATCAGGCGGGCCAGCGGCGCGGTGGCACTCACGTTGAACAGCACGCCGTCGGCGGTGGCACCGACCGGGGCGACCGACTTCACCGCCGGGTCATTCTGGAAGGTCGACAACAGACCGGCGTAGTCGCTGGCCGAGCGCAGGCCCGACACCCATACCTTGCCGCTGGAGCTGCCGCCCTGGGTCGCCGCGAACTGGCGATCCAGCTTGTCCGCCATGGCGTTGGCGCCATTGGTAAGCAACGCCGCGCGCGCCTCGCCACTGTCTTTCCAGTTGCTCGTGCGACCAGCCGAGACCAGGGTCCAGTCCGTCTGGTCGCCGCCGACCTTGCCGACGAGGATCACGGCGGTGTTGTACTGGCGCGCCACCGTCGCGATCGCGGCGGGGTCGCCACCGGCGATGGCATTGGCGTCCAGGGTGGCATCCGGCTTGGGCAGGACCGTCCGGTAGCCCCGGGTGTCGGCCATCTGCGACAACGGGAGCAGGTCCTGCTGGCCGAGCAGCTTGCCACTCGCGTCGCGGGCGATGACCAGCACCGGCGCCTTCGGGGCCGCCGCGGCGGCGTCGCCGACGGCCAGCACGCGGCGGATCGCACCGGGGTCGAAGACGATGTCGAGGCTCAGCGGCGCGCCGTTGGCACCACCTGTGCGGGCGTATTGATACTGCTGGACAAGGCCACCGGGCTGCTTGATCGCGTCGGCATAGCCCGGCTTGGCGCGAGGATCCGCGCCGTTGGATGCCCGGGCGAGCACCTGGGTCAGGCCGTTGGCAAACGCCTGATCGCGCACCGCGGCGCTGGTGTCGGCCACCGGCACCGTCACCGTATAGATCGCGGTCTGCGCCGCCGCCGTGCCGACGAAGGACAGCAGGAAGAGCATCAGGAAGGCGAGGAAACGGGCTGGGCGCATGGTTGTGGCGTCGCTCTGTGAAGACGGGGAGTCTGCCCAAACCTTGCCATGCCGTCCATCCAGACGGCGTGCAGGGCAAGGCCGCGGGGTCGCTTGCTGCTATCATGCACGGTTTCCAATACGCGCCGGTATCGCTTATGTCCTCCGACCAGGGCTCCCTCACCTATCGCGATGCAGGCGTCGATATCGATGCCGGCAACGCCCTCGTCGAACGCATCAAGCCGATGGTCAAGCGGACCTTCCGTCCTGAAGTCATGGGCGGACTCGGTGGCTTCGGTGGCCTGTTCGACCTCTCAGGTCGTTACAGGGAGCCGGTCCTGGTCTCGGGTACCGATGGCGTGGGTACCAAGCTCAAGCTGGCCCAGCACCTGGGTCGTCACGACACCATCGGCATCGACCTGGTGGGCATGTGCGTCAACGACGTGCTGGTCCAGGGTGCCGAGCCGCTGTTCTTCCTCGACTATTTCGCCACCGGCAAACTCGACGTCGACACCGCCGCTTCGGTCATCAGCGGCATCGCCCGTGGCTGCGAGCTGGCCGGTTGCGCCCTGATYGGCGGCGAAACCGCCGAGATGCCTGACATGTACCCGCCGGGCGAGTACGACCTCGCCGGCTTCACCGTGGGCGCGGTCGAAAAATCCGCCATGAACGATGGCTCGACGATCGTCGCCGGTGACGTCATCCTCGGCGTGGCCGCCTCCGGCCCGCATTCCAACGGTTACTCGCTGATCCGCAAGATCCTCGAGCGCGCCGGCTCACCGCTCGACCTGGACATCGGTGGCGTGACGCTGGGCGACGCCCTGATGGCGCCGACGACGATCTACGTGAAGCCGATCCTCGACCTGCTGACCAAGGTCGATGTGCACGGCATGGCCCATGTCACGGGCGGCGGCCTCAAGGAAAACATCATCCGCGTCGTGCCCGACGGCCTCGGCCTGAGCATCGATGCGTCGTCGTGGGAGCTGCCGCCGGTGTTCCAGTGGCTGCAGCGCGAAGGCAACGTCGCCCGCGAGGAAATGTGGCGCACGTTCAACTGCGGCATCGGCTTCACCGTGCTGCTGGCCCAGGACCAGGTCGACGCCGCCAAGGCCGCGTTGGCCGCCCACGGTCTCGCCTCCTGGGCGATCGGCTCGGTCGTTGCCGCGAGCGGCGACGAGCGCGTCCACATCGCCTGATCCGCTCCCGTGGATCGACCCCTGCGTGTCGCCGCGCTCGCCTCCGGGCGCGGCAGCAATCTGGCCGCGCTGATCGCCGCGCGGCTGCCGGTCGAGTTCGTACTCGTCGGCAGCGATAAAGCGTCGGCTGGCGCCCTGACCGTGGCTGCAGGGGCCGGCATTCCTACGGTTTCCCTCAATCCACGTGACTACCCTACGCGTAGCGATTTCGATCGCGCGCTGTTCGGCCGCGTCGCCGACGCCGGCGCGGACCTGCTGGTCCTGGCCGGCTTCATGCGGATCATCGACGCCGACGTGGTCGCCGACTGGGAAGGCCGGGCAATCAACGTGCATCCGTCCCTGCTGCCGAAGTATCGCGGCCTGCATACGCATCGCCGGTGTCTCGAAGCCGGCGATGCCGAACACGGTGCCAGCGTCCACTTCGTCACCGCCGAACTGGATGGCGGCCCGGTGGTCGCGCAGGCCCGTATCGCCGTGCACGCCGACGACACCGAGGCCTCGCTGGCCTCGCGGCTGCTGGTCGAAGAACACCGCCTGTTGCCCGTCGTTGTCGCCGCCATCGCCAGCGGCCGGCTGCGCTGGGATGGCCAGGCCATCTTCGATGGCGTGCCGCTCGCCTCTCCGCTGGATATCGCGACGCTCCTTCCGTAGGAGCCGATTCAGCGGCGATTGGGTGCTCGCGGCAACCCGGCCCGCTGCCGCGGGATCGCCGATGAATCGGCTCCTACCAACAGCGGCGGCCCTTGCCCACCATTCAGGCGCCGCCGCTAGACTTGGCGTCATGAAGACCACTCCCCTGCTCCGCGCCGGCCTTGCGCTGGCCCTCGCCCTGCCCGTCGCCGCTTTCGCCGCGGACGTACCGCAGTCCTTCACCGCGACGTATCACGTGCTGCAGGGCGGCGACCCGCTCGGCGACGCGACCATCACCCTCAAGTCCGTCGGCGGTGGCCAGTACGAATACAGCAACCAGACCAAGGGCACCGGTGGCCTTGCGGCGGCCGTGGGTGCCAACGTGATCGAGACCTCGCGTTTCGCCTGGTCCGGCAAGGTGCCGGCTGCGATCAGCTACCACTACCAGCTGGACTCGTCGTTCAAGAGCAAGACGCGTGACCTGACCATCCAGGGCAACACCGTCCAGGTGCAGGACACCAAGAAGAGCTACAGCTACACCGCCGTGCCGAACATGGTCGAGCGCAATACGCTCCCGCTGGCGCTTGGCGTCGCATTGGCAGCGGGGCAGCAGCAGGTCACCTTCCCCGTCGCCGTGAAGCAGGCCGTGGAGAACCAGTCGTTCAAGGTCTCGGGCAAGGAGAAGGTCACCGTTCCCGCCGGCTCGTTCGATGCCCAGCGCGTGGACCGTTCGGATCAGGCGGCCACCTTCAGTGCGTGGTACGTGCCGACGAAGTACCCGGTGCCGGTGAAGCTGGCGCAGAAGGATGGCGGCGACCTGACACTGGAGCTGGTGAGCTTCAAGGGCAACTAAAACCGCGGCTGTTGTAGGGGCCGATTCATCGGCGATTGGGTGCTCGCGCCACCCCGACCCGCTGTCGCGGGATCGCCGATGAATCGGCTCCTACCGGGCAACAAAAAAAGGCCGGTGAAAGCCGGCCTTTTTCTGGTCCCGCAAGCGGATCGATCAGCCCGGCAGGCGGCGAATCGTCGCGCCGAGAACGCCCAGCTTTTCCTCGATGTTCTCGTAGCCGCGATCGATGTGGTACACGCGGTCGACCGTCGTGTCGCCCTCGGCGACCAGGCCGGCGAGGACCAGACAGGCCGAGGCGCGCAGGTCGGTGGCCATGATCGGCGCGCCACTCATCTTCGGCACGCCGGTGATGATCGCCGTGTTGCCTTCGAGACGGATATCCGCACCGAGGCGCTGCAGCTCCAGCGCGTGCATGAAGCGGTTCTCGAACACCGTCTCGGTGATCACACCCACGCCTTCCGCGACGCAGTTCAGCGCGGTGAACTGAGCCTGCATATCGGTCGGGAACGCCGGGTACGGCGCGGTGACGAGGTTGACGGCCTTCGGGCGGCGGCCGCCCATGTCGAGCTCGATCCAGTCCTTGCCCGTGCTGATATGCGCGCCGGATTCCTCGAGCTTCTGCAGCACGGCGTCCAGGGTGTCGGGACGCGCGCCGCGCGCACGTACCTTGCCGCCGGTCATCGCGGCACCGACGAGGAAGGTGCCGGTTTCGATGCGGTCGGGCAGCACTTCATAGTGAGCGCCGTGCAGGCGCTCGACACCTTCGACGATGAGCGTGGAGGTACCGACGCCGTCGATCTTCGCGCCCATCGCCATCAGGCAATGCGCGAGGTCGACCACCTCGGGCTCCTGCGCGGCGTTCTCGATGATCGTCGTGCCCGAGGCCAGGGTGGCGGCCATCAGGATGTTCTCGGTACCGGTGACGGTGACCATGTCCATGACGATGCGGGCGCCCTTCAGGCGGCCTGCCTTCGCCTTGATGAAGCCATTTTCCACCGTGATCTCGGCGCCCAGCGCCTGCAGGCCACGGATGTGCTGGTCCACCGGACGCGAGCCGATCGCGCAACCACCGGGAAGCGAGACCTCGGCCTTGCCGAAACGGGCGACCAGCGGGCCGAGCACGAGGATCGACGCACGCATGGTGCGGACCAGTTCGTACGGTGCCACGCAGGAATTCTCGGGACGCGGGTCGATATGCATCTTCATGCGATCGTCCAGCACCACGCGCACGCCCATGCGGCCGAGCAGTTCGATGAAGGTGGTGACGTCGTGCAGGTGGGGCACGTTGCCGATGCTTACCGGTTCGTCGGCGAGCAGGCAGGAAGCGAGGATGGGCAAAACGGCGTTCTTCGCGCCGGAAATGCTTACATCGCCCACAAGCGGATTACCGCCGGTGATAAGGATCTTGGCCATGTTGTCGAATACCTAGAGAGGGGATCGTGCGAAGGGCGTCGCGGCGCGCGTCAGCGGCGGCCGGCGGCCTCGTCGGGAGTGAGGGTCTTCAGGCCCAGGGCGTGGATGGCACCGCCCATAAGGTCGCCGAGGGTGGCGTAGACAAGGCGGTGACGGGCCAGCGGAAGCTTGCCGGCGAACTGATCCGAGATCACGTCAGCCTCGAAGTGCACGCCGTCGTCGCCGCGAACGTTCACCAGGGCACCGGGCAGGCCGGCTTCGATCAATGCCTGGATGCGTGCAGCGTCCATGGATTCTCCGTTGGAAGGGGGTCGCCAGGCCGAAGGGTTCCGAAACGGACCCTGAACCACCGTTCGATGGCGGCGACGATAAAATGAGAATATGTAATGGTAATGGAAATCCGGTGTCGCAGAAATGGACATCCCGGGTCAAACGCCCCAACCCGGACCCCCGAGGCCGCATGAATGCCCGCACCGCACCGCCTCTCGATCACCCGCTCGTGAACGCCGATATCGTCGTCCGTAGTGCGCGTACCGTGATCGTCACCGAGGCAGCGGCCATCCGCGCCCTGGAAGAGAAGGTCGACGCCTCCTTCGTGGCGGCCTGCCGGATGATCCTGGCCTGCAAGGGCCGCGTGGTCGTCTCCGGCATGGGCAAGAGCGGCCATATCGCGCGCAAGATCGCCGCCACGCTGGCGTCAACGGGTACGCCGTCGTTCTTCGTCCACCCGGGCGAGGCCAGCCATGGCGATCTCGGCATGATCCAGCCGGACGATATCCTGCTCGGAATCTCCTACTCCGGCGAGACTGACGAACTGCTCTTCATCCTTCCCGCGATCAAGCGCCAGGGCATTCGGCTGATCGCGATCACGGGCAACCCGACGTCGTCACTGGCCCGGCAGGCCGACGTCAATATCGATGGCAGCGTGAGCTCCGAGGCCTGCCCGCACGGCCTGGCCCCTACCGCCAGCACCACGGCGGCCCTGGTCATGGGCGATGCGCTCGCCGTCGCCCTGCTCGAGGCCCGTGGCTTCACCTCCGACGACTTCGCGCGCTCGCATCCGGCCGGCAGTCTTGGCCGCCGCCTGCTCCTGCACATCGCCGATGTCATGCATGCCGGGGACGATGTTCCTCGCGTCCGCCGCGATGCCACGCTCAGCGAAGCGCTCGTCGAGATGAGCCGCAAGCACCTGGGCATGACCGCCGTGGTCGATGACGATGGCGTCCTGCTGGGCGTCTTCACCGACGGTGACCTTCGCCGCTGTCTCGACGACCACGGCATCGACCTGCGCAGCGCGACCGTCGCCCAGCTGATGACCCGGGGGCCGAAGACCATCGGCTCGGACAAGCTTGCCGTGGAAGCGGCGCAGCTGATGGAAAAACACCAGATCAACGCGCTGCTGGTCACCGATGCCGACGGGCGTGTGGTCGGCGCACTGAATATCCACGACCTGCTCCGCGCCCGCGTCGTCTGACGCCCAGCCACCAGAAGCCCATGCCCTACACGCATTACACCGAGATTCCCGCCGATGTCGCCGAGCGCGCCGCCCGAGTACGCGTGGTCGTTTTCGACGTGGACGGGACGCTCACCGACGGCCGCCTGTGGTACGCCGAAGACGGCCGCGAGACCAAGGTTTTCCACGTCCACGACGGCCTGGGCCTGAAGCGCCTGCAGGAAAACGGCATCAAGGTCGCCATCATCACCGCCCGCATCAGTCATCCGGTGTCGTTGCGCGCGGAGGAACTGGGTATCCAACACGTTTACCAGGGCCAGAAAGACAAGCGGGCCTGCCTCACCGAGCTGCTGGACGCCCTGCGCCTGACGCCCGAGCAATCCGCCTTCGTCGGCGACGACCTGCCCGATCTCGCTGCCATGGGCATCGCGGGACTCGCCGTGGCGGTCGCCAACGCCCACCCCTGGGTGGCCGAGCGCGCGCACGTCCGCACCCGCCTGTCCGGTGGCTACGGTGCCGCCCGCGAGGTGGCCGACCTGATCCTCGCCGCCCAGGGCAAGGCCGAAGCCGAGCGGGATCGCTGGTTGTGAACCTGATGCTCCTGTTCAAGGACCGCAGCGCCGCGGGGGTCGCCGGCGTGCTCGCCGCGCTGCTCGGTGCCAGCGTCCTGCTCTATTACTGGGTCGCCCCCGAGAAGAAGGTCGACGACTTCGTCGGACCGCCGCGCTCGGGCTACGTGCTCACCAACTTCAATCTCGATTCCTACAACGACTTCGGCCAGCCAGCCTTCAAGCTGATCGCGCCCCACCTGGAGCGCCGCGAAGACGACGAGTCGCTGTACATCAACGCGCCCGACTTCGTCCTGCCACCGACCAAGGACCTGACGGCGCCGCCCTGGAAAGGGCATTCGGAATACGGCTGGGTGAACAAGGACGGCAGTCTGCTCAAGCTGCAGGGCAAGGTCCATATGGACCGCATCGCCTTCGAGCAGAACCCGCCGGCCAGCATCGATACCTCCGAGGTCACCGCGTGGCCGAAGGAGAACCGTCTGGAGACGGCGGAGGCGGCCCGGATCGTTCAGGGAGCCTCTACAATGGATGGCGTTGGCATGCGCGCCAATCTCGATACCAAGCATTTGGAGCTCCTCGATGCAGTCCACACCGTCTACCCGCCGCGCAAGCGCTAAGGTCCTGCTTGCGGTGCTCGGCGTGGCATTCGCCACGAGCATGCCCGCCGTCGCCAAGCAGTCCGATCGCACACAGCCGACCAACGTCACCTCGAAGTCGTTCGACGGCACCCAGCAGCAGGCGAACAGCACCCAGCCGGGCAAGGTGATCTGGACCGGCAACGTACTGCTGACCCAGGGCACGCTGAAGATCACCGGCGACAAGGCGACCGGCTATCTCGACGCCGACAACCAGATCATCCGCGTCATCATCGACGGCAACCCGGCAACGGTGCAGCAGCTGGACGACCAGGACCTGCTGATGCGGGGGCACGCCAGCAACATCGACTACAAGCCGGAGGACCCGTCCAACAGCGGCAACGGCATCGCCGTGCTCACCGGCAACGCGCATGTCGACAAGCAGACGGATGGCGCCGACAAGAGCAAGCTCAACCAGAGCGACGGCGACAAGATCACCTACAACACGACCAACAGCACGATGACGGGCGAGAGCAACGGCCCGCAGCCCGTGCACATGGTCTTCCAGCCGAAGAACCCGCCTCCGGGCGCGGCTCCCGCCACACCCGCCACACCGACGGCCGCCAAGCCGCCCCAGCCGAAGAAGCCCTGACCCGATGCTTTCAGCCCAAGGCCTGCAGAAGCGCTTTCGCGCGCGCCAGGTAGTCCGCGATTTCGCCTTCTCCATCCGGGAAGGCGAAGTGGTCGGCCTGCTCGGCCCCAACGGCGCCGGCAAGACCACCTGTTTCTACATGGTGGTCGGCCTGATCCAGGCCGATGCCGGCTCGATCAAGCTCGATCAACAGGACATCACCGGCCTGCCCATGCACGCCCGCGCCAAGCTCGGCATCGGCTACCTGCCCCAGGAAGCCTCGGTGTTCCGACGCCTCAGCGTGTCCGACAACATCATGGCCGTGCTCGAACTGCGCGACAACATGACCACCCGGCAGCGTGAAGAAGAGCTGGAAAGCCTGCTCGACGAGCTGAAAATCGCCCATATCGCCGAACAGAAGGGCATCAGCCTGTCCGGCGGCGAGCGTCGCCGCGTGGAAATCGCCCGCGCACTGGCCGCACGGCCGCGCTACATGCTGCTGGACGAACCTTTTGCCGGCGTCGATCCGATTTCGGTCGGCGAGATCCAGCGCATCGTCCGCCACCTGAAGGAACGCGGCATCGGCGTGCTGATCACCGATCACAACGTCCGTGAGACGCTCGGCATCTGCGACCGCGCGTATATCCTCAATGACGGCGAAGTCCTGTCCCGGGGTACGCCCCAGCACATCCTCGCCGACGAGAAGGTGCGTGAGGTATACCTGGGCCGTGAATTCCGTATCTGATACATAGTCTATTCGGCCGGTGGGCCTGACTCACCGGAATGCTGGTTTGGAAAGGTCGCAAGGGGTTACGATGGATTCGACACCTCACGCATCCAAGGCATGAAACCCGGACTTCAGTTTCGCCTGCATCAGCAGCTCACGCTGACGCCCCAGCTGCAGCAGGCCATCCGCCTGCTTCAGTTGTCGCAGCTGGAGCTCGAGGCCGAGCTCCGCCAGATCGCGGAAAGCAATCCCCTGCTCGAGTTCGCCGAGGATGCCGAGGCCGAGGCCGAGTTGCCCGAGGATGGCGACTACGACGGTCCCGACTTCCCGTCACGCGATGAACTGCCCGCCAAGACCTCCAAGGCCGAGGAAGAATCGACTGCGACACCCTCGGAAGAGCTCGCTCCCGAGTGGGACGACGATCGCTTCCATGGCGAAGCCGGGGACTACGCCGGTGCGCCTTCGCGCTCAGGCAGCGGTGATGAGGACGGCTTCGAGCCGCAGAACGCCGCGCCGGAGAGCCTCCAGCAGCATCTCGAGTGGCAGCTCAACCTGTCCCAGTTCTCGCCGCGTGACCACGCGATCGCTACCGCGATCATCCACGCGCTCGATGAAGATGGTTACCTCCGTGACGGCGTCGAGGCAGTCGAAGCCGCCCTGCCCGCCGAGCTGCTTGCCAGCGCCGAGGAGATCGAGCGCGTGCGCCAACGCGTGCAACGCTTCGACCCCACCGGCATCGCCAGCCTGGACCTCCGTGACTGCCTGCTCTGCCAGCTGTCGCAGTTCGCCCTGGATACGCCGCATCGCGACCTGGCCATCCGCGTTGTCACCGATGAGCTCGAGCTCCTGGCGCGCAACGACGCAGCCAAGATCGCCCGCAAGCTCAAGGCCGCCGAGGACGACGTCGCCGCCGCGGCCACCCTGATCCGCAGCCTGGATCCACGCCCCGGCTCCGCCCTGGACGCCACGCCCGTGGAATACGTCGCCCCCGACGTCTACGCGCGCCGCGAAAACGGCCGCTGGCAGGTGAGCCTCAACCCCGACGCCCAGCCCCGGCTGGGCCTCAACCAGCATTACTGCAACCTCATCGCCCGCGCGCGGGGCGACGACGCCACCTGGATGAAGGGCCAGCTCCAGGAAGCCCGCTGGCTGCTGAAGAGCCTGCAGTCGCGCGCCGAGACGCTGACCAAGGTGGCCGACGTGATCGTGCGCCGGCAGAGCGCCTTCCTCGACTACGGCCCGGAGGCCATGCATCCGCTGGTGCTGCGCGAGGTGGCCGAGGAAGTCGGCATGCACGAATCGACCATTTCCCGGGTCACGACGCGCAAGTACATGCACACGCCGCGCGGTACCTTCGAACTGAAGCACTTCTTCTCCAGTGGCGTGGCCACGGAGGACGGTGGCAGCGCCTCGGCCACCGCGATCCAGGCCATGCTCCGCAAGCTCATCACGGGCGAGGACGCGCGGCGCCCGCTGTCCGACCAGGCCCTGGCCGAGGAACTCCATCGACGCGGAATTCAGGTAGCCCGCCGTACGGTAGCCAAGTACCGGGAAGCCCTGCGCATCCCCAGTTCCAGCGAACGTGTCCGCGCCAGTTGAGGCGCGGGGAACCCTCACGGAGGTCCACGGTCACATCATTTCAGGCTTGAGGAACGGCACTCCGTCGTTCCGCACTCGTCGCCACCAAGGCGGCACCCTCAGCAAGAAGGAGGCGTCATGCAAATCCAGATCAGCGGCCAGCACATCCATCCCACCCCCGCCCTGCGCGAGCGCGTGGAGCAGCAAATCGGCCGCTTCGAACGCCTTTTCGACAACATCACTGCGCTCGACGTGGTCCTCTCCGTCGACAAGAACGAGCACAAGGCCGGCGGCACCCTCCATTGCGCCGGCGTCCGCCTTCACGCCGACGGCGTGGCGCGTCTCGAGGACGAAAAGAAGCCGGACGCCCTCTACAAAGCCATCGACGCCATGATCGCCAAGCTTGCCGACCAGCTGAAAAAGCACAAGGAAAAGCTCAAGGATCACCACAACACCGAGGGCCGCGACGCGCGCGTCGCCACGCCCTGAACCCCCGTCCACGCTTGATGGCACAATAGCCCCAGCCGGCGCCCTCGCGCCGGCTTCGCCATTTCAAGGGATCCAGCGTGGACCGGCTGACCGCCAGACAACTCTTCGACGGAGTACACGAGCGCATGGCGCTGCGTTGGGCCGCCGGCATGCGCGGCGAATCGCGCGTGCTCGAACCCAACACCAAGCAGAGTCGCCGCCCGTCCCTGGTCGGTTACCTGAACGTGATCTACCCGAACAAGGTGCAGATCATCGGCACCGAGGAACTCAACTTCCTCGACGGCCTGGAGCCGCGCCAGCGCTGGGAGGCGATCCACAAGATCGCCGCCTACCAGCCGGCTGCGCTCATCGTCACCAAGGACCAGGCGATCCCCTCGGATCTGCGCGAAGTCGCCGAGGAAACCGATACCCCGCTGTGGCAGAGCACCCGCCGCGGCCACGAGTTGCTCACCTACCTGCAATACCACCTGGCGCGCACGCTCGCGCCGAGAGTCACCCTGCACGGGGTGTTCCTCGAGGTGTTTTCGATCGGCGTGCTGATCACCGGTGAGCCCGGCTCGGGCAAGAGCGAGTTGGCGCTGGAGCTGGTCAGCCGTGGTCATCGCCTGGTCGCCGACGACGCCACCGAGTTCACCCTGATCGCGCCCGACGTGATCGACGGCGCCTGCCCCGACCTGCTCCAGGATCTGCTCGAGGTACGTGGTCTGGGCGTACTGAATATCCGCGAGATGTTCGGCCATACCGCGGTGAAGCCCTCGAAGTATCTCCGCCTGGTCATCCATCTCAAGCCGATGCTGGTCGGCGAAGAGACCGATGCGATGACCCGCCTCACCGGCGACGTCAGTCGGCGTAACGTGCTCGACGTGGACGTCCCCAAGATCACCATTCCCGTCGCGCCGGGTCGCAACCTCGCTGTTCTCGTCGAGGCCGCCGTGCGCAGTCATGTACTCAAGAGCAAGGGCATCGACCCGGCACAGACCTTCATCGATCGCCAGGCGCACCAGATGCGCCGGCTGCCACCGTGGTGACCCCCGTGACCGATGAAGTGATGAGCCCGATCGTCGAGCCCGACGCCATCCACCTGATCGTCCTCACCGGCATGTCCGGTGGCGGCAAGACCGTCGCGTTGCGCGCCCTCGAGGATCTCGAGTTSTATTGCGTGGACAACATGCCCGCCGAGCTCATCCCTCAGCTGGTCGCGGCCGTGAGCCAGGGCGAGCATGGCCCGCGCCGGCGTATCGCCGTGGGCGTGGACGTGCGCAACCGCCGTGTCGACCTCTCGCGCATGCCGCACGTCCTCTCCGAGCTGTCGATGGCCGGTGTGCACGTGCACCTGATCTTCCTTGACAGCCGGGACGACGTGCTGATCAAGCGCTACTCGGAAACCCGCCGTCGTCATCCGCTGGCCGCCGAGAAGCTTTCCCTGGCCGATTCGATCGCCCAGGAGCGCAAGCTGCTCCGGCCGCTGATCGCGATCGCCGAGAAGGTCATCGACTCCAGCGATCTCAACGTCCACCAGCTGCGCCGCCTGTTCGCCACCGGCTACGCGGCCGCCTCGGACGGCACCACCCTGCTGTTCGAGTCGTTCGCCTACCGCCGGGGCCTGCCCTCGGACGCCGATTTCGTCTTCGACGCCCGCTGCCTGCCCAACCCGCACTGGGATCCGCGTCTGCGCCCGTTCTCGGGCAAGGACCAGCCGGTCAGGGAATTCCTCGACGCGAACCCCCTGGTAGGCGAATACTATGCCGACGTGACTCGCTGGCTGGAAACGTGGTTGCCACGCTTCGAGGGCGAGGATCGCAGCTACGTCACCGTTTCGATCGGCTGCACGGGCGGGCGTCATCGCTCGGTCTACGTCGTCGAGAAGCTGGCCCAGCATTTCCGCTCGGAACGCGGCAACGTACTGACTTTCCATCGTGAGCTCGAATAACGCCATGACCCAGCCCCAGAAACACCGAGCGTCCGGGCCATGAGCGTCGGCGTCCTCCTCATGACCCACGAAGCGGTCGGCAAGGCGCTGATCTCCGCGGCGCGCCATGTCATGCCCAGGCTGCCGATGGACGTGGATGCCGTGGAAGTGCCGCCGAGCGCCGACCCCGATGTCATGCGCACGCTCACCGCCAAGCATGCGCGCGACCTCGATCATGGCGACGGCGTCCTCGTCCTCGCCGATCTTTACGGCGCGACGCCGTGCAATATCGGTCTTTCCCTGAGCGAACTGGGCGTGCACCTGCGCTGCGTTTCGGGACTCAACCTGCCGATGCTGCTGCGCGTGCTTAACTACTCGGACAAATCGCTGACCGAACTGACCGAGATCGCGGCCAGTGGCGGTCGCGGAGGGATCTTCATCGACCATGCTTGAACGGGACATCGTGGTATCCAACCGGCTGGGCCTGCACGCACGCGCCTCGGCCAAACTCGTCCAGCTGGTTTCCAGCTTCAAATCGACCGTCTGGATCATCAGCAAGGGTCGTGAGGTCAATGCCCAGAGCATCATGGGCGTGATGATGCTGGCCGCCGGCATGGGCACCGCGCTGAGCGTGCGCGCCGACGGTGAGGACGAAGAAGCCGCGCTGACCGCCGTGGTCGAGTTGTTCGACCGCAAGTTCGACGAGGGTGCCTGACCGATGAGAGTCGTGCTGACCGGCACGCAAGCCGCCCGGGGCATGGCCCTCGGTCGCGCACGTCTGGTCCAGCCGAGTATCTTTGCGGTCGACACGCGCATGCTCGAGGACGCGGAGATCGCGCCCGAGATCGACCGCCTGCACAAGGCCATCGACAGTGCACGCACCGAGCTGCGTGAATTGCGCGGCAAGTTGCACGGCGCGCTGGCGAGGGAAGTCGGCGACTTCATCGACGCCCACAGCCTGCTCCTCGACGACGAAGAACTGCTCCGCGGTCTCGACGAACTGGTTTCCGTCGGCCACTACACCGCGAGCGCCGCGTTGAAGATGCAGCGCGACCGCCTCGCCGCGGTGTTCGATGCCATGAACGACCCCTACCTCAAGAGTCGCGGCGAAGACATCGACCAGGTGATCGGCCGTGTCATGTCCGCCCTGCTTCAGCAATCCAGCCGCGAAGAACGCAAGCTCGCCGCGCGCGTCGGCGAGATCGTGGTCAGTGATACCGTCGCGCCCGCCGACATGGCCAGCATGGCGGGCCAGGGCATGCTCGGCGTCATCGCCAGCGCCGGCAGCATCTACTCGCACAGCGCCATCCTCGCGCGCAGCTTCAACCTGCCGATGCTGGTCGGAACGAAGGACGCCCTCGCCACGATCAACGACGACGACCTCGTCCTGATCGACGCCGAGCGCGGCGAAGTCATCGTGCACCCCACCGCACAGGACCTCGCCCGCTATCGCCAATGGCAGCGTCAAGCCGCCGCGGAAGGCCGTCGTCTGGCGGCGCTGGCATCGGCACCGACGCTGACGAAAGACGGCGCCCACGTGCGCCTCTACGCCAACGCCGAACTGATCGGCGATATCACGCTGGCCCGCGCCCGCGGTGCCGACGGTGTCGGCCTGTATCGCTCCGAATTCCTGTTCCTTCGCCAACGCGGCCTGCCCTCCGAAGAAGAGCAGTTCATCGCCTACCGTGATGTCGTCCTCGGCATGGGCGGCCTGCCTGTCACCATTCGCACACTCGACCTCGGTGCCGACAAGGCCGACGCCGCGGGCCTGGCCATCCGTGGAGAAGACAATCCCGCACTGGGCGTTCGGGGTGTTCGCCTGTCACTGCGCTATCCCGACATCTTCAGCGTCCAGCTGCGCGCGATCCTGCGCGCCGCCTGTTACGGCCCGGTGCGCATTCTCGTCCCCATGATCACTCACCTGGGTGAGATGACCGATGTGCGCCGCCTGATCAAGAAGGCGCGCGAGGACCTTGCGCGCGCGGGGCAGGAGTTGCCGGAGCGACTCGACGTCGGCGCGATGATCGAAGTCCCGGCCGCTGCGATCGGCGTCACGTCGATTCTCGAGAAGGCCGACTTCCTCGCCATCGGCACGAACGATCTCGCGCAGTACGTGCTCGCAGCGGACCGCAACAACGATGCGCTCGAAGGCATCTACGACCCGTTGCAGCCGGCGTTCCTGCGTTTGATCGCGCACGTGATCGCCAGCGCGCGTCGGGCGAAGAAGCCGGTGAGCCTGTGCGGCGAGATTGCCGGCGATACGCAGTTCACCGCGCTACTCCTGGCCATGGGCCTGGAAGAATTCAGCATGCACCCGGGGCAACTGCTCCAGGTGCGCGATCGCCTCACCACGCTGGACTGCAAGGCGCTGCGCCGTGCGGCGCCGCGGTTGTTCCGTGCGCACTCGCGGGATGAGGTAGAAGCGCGGTTGCTCGAGGTGGTGGCCCGGCAGGACGGCTGCGCTTAGGCCCAGGCGTCCTTTGTGAGGCCGCTGTGGGAACTTGCAGGCCCGCCCGGTAACATTCAGCCCTTCTCGTAACCACCGCCTGGCGCTCCCTCATGGATGACCCGTCACTCCGCGTCGCCGTACCGATCTCATGCTCCCATGTGTCCGAGGGCTACCGGTGTTGAAGACCCGACTGTTCGATCGCATCGCCCGAAGCCCCTTCCTGCTTCCCGCGCTACTGCTTCTTGGCGCCGTGATCTCCGTCGCCCGCGGTCAGGATGCGGCGTGGGACCTGAAGAACTATCACCTTTACAACGCCTGGGCTTTCCTCAACGACCGACTGCCGGTCGATACGGCGGCGGTCGGCCTGCAGGGGTATTTCGCCCCCCTGCTGGACATCCCCTACTTCTGGCTCGGGACGGGTTTGCTGAAGAATGCGCCTCGCCTGTTGGCCGCATTCCAGGGTCTCTGGTACGGCGCCCTCGTTTTCGTGCTCAGCCGTATCGTGCTTCGCTACACCCTTCAGCGAGGCATGCCGTTCGACTGGAAGGCCGCCGCTGCCGTCATCGTCGGAGCGACGGGAACGATGACGCTCACGCAGGCGGGCATGTCGACCAATGAGTTGCCGCTTGCGCTGCTGGTGTTACTCGGCTTCTACCTCGTCATGCCATTGTTCGCTAGTGACGAGTCCGCTGCGCCGCTCCGCCGTGTCGCATGGGCGGGCTTGCTCTGCGGTCTGGCCGCCGGACTCAAACCCACGGCCATCGTCTACGCACCAGCACTCGCCCTTGCCGTCTGGGCCGCCTACGAGTGGCGAGTCGCCGGCCTCAAGCTGGCCGTCGTCATCGGACTGTCCAGCTTTGCAGCCTTTGTGCTGACCTACAGCGCGTGGGGATGGCAGCTGTGGCAGCTAACCGGGAATCCGATTTTCCCCATGTTCAACCAGTTCTTCCATTCGCCATGGATGCCGGCGATTGCCAGCACGGACCGTTCGCTCATGCCCAAGTCCGTGGCCCAGGCACTGTTCTACCCGTTCTGGTGGTTGCACAGGAATCGCACGCAGGCGGGAAACCAGTTCGCCGATCCACGCTATGCCCTGGCCATGGTGGCCTTACTCGCCTTCGCGGCCTACCATTTCTACGGTCGCCTCACGCGAACGACAGCGCCATCGAGCAGGACGAACCGCCTGCTCTTCGTCTTCGTCGCCACCAGTTACGTCCTCTGGCTCGCCCTGTATTCGATCCTTCGCTATGCCGTGCCCATCGAGGCACTGACCGGCCTGGTCCTCCTCGCCGGCGTATCGGAGATTTCCGGCGCGACAAGTGGCATGGCCGCAAAGTGGCGGACCTATCTCCCGACGGCCGTCATGGTGGCATGCCTCCTGCCGATCGTGATCATGACCCGCTACACGGATTGGGGCCACGCGCCGTTCGGCCGCCAGGCCTTCGACATCCATCCCGGCGAGATCGAACCTCGCAGCCTGGTCGTCGTGCTCTCGCAGCCGAACGCCTACCTCGCGCCCTTCCTCGAAAACGCGGAAGGCAGCCATGTCGTCGGCATCACCTGGCTCAACGACCTCGGCGCCGGCTTTGAACTTCAGCGTCGCGTGCGCGAGGACATCG
The DNA here is from genome assembly GCF_056406135.1 of Luteibacter sp. P1_D3. Lineage (NCBI taxonomy): Bacteria > Pseudomonadati > Pseudomonadota > Gammaproteobacteria > Lysobacterales > Rhodanobacteraceae > Luteibacter > Luteibacter sp. P1_D3. The sequence goes on from NZ_JBFUAT010000021.1 coordinate 39,984, forward strand.
TCAGCCACAAGGGCCCGATGTACGCCCTGCTCCGCGATGACAGTACCGCCGCCGCGGCGACGCTTGCCGGCTACCTGCCAGGCATGAGGTTCGACGCCTGCCATCCGGTCATCAGCCAGATCGAACAGACGAAGCGGCGCCGGGACATCTCTGAAGGACTTCGTCTGTGCAAGGTCGTTCGCTGAGCTAACGACTTCAAGCGCAAAAACAGAAAGCCGCGATGGATCGCGGCTTTCTGTTTCACCCATTGCGACGCTACTTAGGCAGCGCGCACCTTGTTGATCGCTTCCGCTTTGCGCTGTACGCCGGCCTGCAGTTCTTCGCTGTCGAAGTCGTCGACAGAAATGAACTCGGCGACACCGTCACGCACACGCTGGAGCAGGTCGCGCTCGGCGGCGGTGATGGCACCCAGCTTTTCGGCTTCGACGAGCTGCTCGTTGTATGTATGCGACTTCAGCTGGCCACCCTTGAACGCCTTGAGGAACTTGCGCTCCACCGGCTCGGCAGCGATCACGTCGGGCAGGAGCGCATTCATGCGACCCACCGTGTTGTTCGCCGTCGGGGTGAGGTACGTCCAGGTGGTCAGGCGATCGCGGGCTTCGCTGGGCGCCGTGATCAGCGCGGCGACGCGACGACCGAGACGATCCGACGGCGGCACTTCGCGACGACCGAACGGGAACACCAGGGCGCGCAGTAGCCAGGCCACCGGGCGCACAGGGAAGTTGCGGATCACCCCATCGAGTGCCATCTGCATGTTCCAGACGCACTGGTGGAAGGCCCAGGCCAGGAGCGGACGATCCGCTTCCGGACGACCGGTGTCTTCGTAGCGCTTGAGCATCGCGCTGGCGATGTACAGGTACGAGAGCACGTCGCCGAGACGGGCCGAGAGCTTCTCCTTGAACTTCAGCTTGCCGCCAAGCACGCCCATGGCCACGTCGGCACACAATGCCAGCGCCGCGGAGTAACGGTTGAGCTTGCGGTAGTAGCGGCGCGTGTACGCGTCGCCGGCGGTGTCGCCGATCTTCGCAGCGGTCAGGCCGAGGACGAAGCTGCGCACGGCGTTGGAGAAGCCGAAGCCGATATGACCGAACAGTGCCCTGTCGAAGGTTTTCAGGCGCTCGCGGTAATCGGCGATGCCCAGGGCCTGCATTTCCTTGAGCACATAAGGATGGCAACGGATCGCGCCCTGACCGAAGATCATCAGGCTGCGCGTCATGATGTTCGCGCCTTCCACCGTGATGGCGATCGGCACGGACTGCCAGCCACGACCCATGTAGTTCTTCGGGCCGAGGATGACGCCCTTGCCACCGTGCACGTCCATCGCGTCCGACGCGATCTGGCGGCACCATTCGGTAGCGTGATACTTGGCAATCGCCGAGGGCACGGCCGGCTTCTCGCCACGATCGACCGCGGCGGCGGTGGCACGCGACAGCGCCTGCATGGCGTAGGTCAGGCCGCCGATGCGGGCGAGCGCTTCCTCGACGCCTTCAAAACGACCGATGGCCAGGCCGAACTGCTTGCGCATGCGCGCATACGAACCCGTGGCCGAGACCGCCATGCGCGACGCGCCCGTGGCGTTCGACGGCAGCGAGATGGCGCGACCGACCGACAGGCACTCGACCAGCATGCGCCAGCCCTGCCCGGCCATGTGCGGGCCACCGATCAGCACGGACAACGGCACGAACATATCCTTCGCGTGCACCGGGCCGTTCTGGAACGGGGTGTTCAGCGGGAAGTGACGACGACCGATTTCCATCCCCGGGGTTTCGCGCGGCAGCAGGGCCAGCGTGATGCCGAGGTCTTCCTTGTCGCCCAGCAACTTGTCCGGGTCGTACATGCGGAACGCGAGGCCGACGATGGTCGCGACCGGCGCCAGCGTGATGTAGCGCTTGTCGAAGGTCAGGCGGATGCCGACGGTTTCTTCGCCGTTCCACAGGCCCTTGGTGACGATGCCGAAATCGGGAATCGAGGTGGCGTCCGAACCGGCGTACGGGCCGGTCAGCGCGAAGCACGGAACTTCACGGCCATCGGCCAGGCGCGGCAGGAAGTGGTTCTTCTGCTCGTCGCTGCCGTAGTGCATGAGCAGCTCGCCCGGTCCGAGCGAGTTCGGCACGGCGACGGTGGAGGCGACCGTCTGCGACATGCTCGAGAGCTTCTGCAGCACGGCGGAATGCGCCAGCGCCGAGAAGCCGAGACCACCGTAGGTCTTCGGAATGATCATGCCGAAGAACTTGTTCTTCTTGATGAATTCCCACACGTTGGGCGGCAGGTCGGCCAGTTCGTGAGTGATCTGCCAGTCGTCGATCATGCTGCAAAGTTCTTCGACGGGGCCGTCGAGGAAGGCCTGCTCTTCCACCGACAGCTCCGGCTTAGGCTGGCGCAGCAGTTCGGACCACTCCGGCTTGCCCGAGAACAGTTGGCCTTCGAAACCGACCGTGCCGGCCTCGAGGGCCGTCTGCTCGGTCTCGGACAGCTTCGGCGTCACCTTGGCGAAGATCGACAGCAGCGGCGCGCTGATCTTCTTCCGGCGGAAGTCGACCATCAGCAGCGGCGCGGCGACGAGCGCCAGCAGGATCAGCAGCACGACGGTGGTCACCGGCGCACGCGCGAGCAGGCCGACGACGAGGATCGTGACCGCCGTGGCGACAGCCCACGTGCGGAGCGACGTGCGGTGGTAGGCGCAGGCACCGGAGGCAATGAGCGCCGCCAGCACAACCAGGATTGCAGACATCGGTGTTACCTCGTCAGGGATTGCATGAACTGGGTGATCTCGCGGGTAAACGCGTCGTTCGCGTCACCGGCCACCATGTGCGTGGCATCGGCGAGGGAGACGTGGCGCGCATGCGGCACGAGACGTAGAAATTCTTCGACCGTCTGGCTGGAGACGACGTCGCTGCGGCTGCCGGAAAGGAGCAGCACCGGTACCTCGACGCGCGCGGCAGCGGCAAACAGGCGCGGCTGATAACGCTCGCTCTCCTGGACCAGGCCGTCGAGCAGGGCGGGATCCCAATGCCAGCGCAGACGACCCAGGCCATCCTGGCGCAGCAGCGGTTTGAGCTGGGCCTCGGATTTGCGCTCACGACGCTGCGGCAGGTACGCCTCGATCGCCGAGGCCGCCTCCTCGTAACTCGCGAAACCGTCAGGGTGCGCGCGCATGAAGCCGAGGATACGTTCGACGCCGGCGGTTTCCCAGCGCGGGGTGATATCGACCAGGATCAACGCGGAGAACGGCGGACGGCCAGGGTCCGCTTCCCCCGCGGCCATCAGGCCGAGCAGGCCGCCCATCGAGGCGCCGACCAGGACCGGCGGCCGGCCGTCTGCGGAGCGAGCCTCGGCCGATACCGCGAGCAGGTCGTGGACGAACTGCTCCATGTGGTATTCACCGCGGGGCACGCGCTCGCTTTCGCCATGGCCACGGGCATCGAAGGTAGTGGCGTCGAAGCCTTGCTCCGCCAACGTCCGCGCCGCGCCGTTCCAGGCATGACGCGTCTGGCCGAAGCCGTGCGCGAACACCAGGGATGGCGACCGCGCCCCGCCCCACCGCTGCGTGGCGAGGACGATGCCATCCAGCGAGACCAGGCTCGCGGTGGTGGACGACGGGGACGTGGGATTAGCAACCATACGGGCGAGTATGTAGCGCTGGAAGGGGTGCGTCAATACGCCAGCGTACGGTCACGCAATGGCAACCAAGTCAAGGTCTTATGCAACACGCCGGACGCCTGCCGGATTGCAAACGGCCGCGTCTCGGCTACCATGCGTCGATGACCGACGGTGCCAAGAACGAACGAGTCCGCCTCTCCGCAGAAGACTGGGAAGACGGCGCCCTAGCCCTTATCGCCGAACAAGGCGTCGGCGCCCTTGCCGTAGAGGCGCTTGCGCGCCGCCTGGGCGTGACCAAAGGCAGCTTCTACTGGCACTTCCGTACACGCGAAGCCCTGCTCCAGGCCTCACTGGAGCGCTGGGAAGAATACGGCGAACGCGAAGTCCTCGGGGAAATCGAGCGCATCGCCGATCCGCGCAAGCGTTTGCCGGAACTGTTTCGTCGCGTCGCCCATGAATTGCAGGCCCATCGTGTCTATGCCGCGCTGCTGAAAGCCCTCGACCACCCCCAGGTCGTGCCGGTCATGGCGCGGGTGTCGCAGCGGCGCATCGAGTTCCTCACCACGATGTACAAGGAAGCCGGGCTCGAGCCGGTGGTCGCCCTGCATCGCGCTCGCCTCACCTACGCGGCGTACGTTGGCTTCCTCCAGCTGAACTTCACGCTGGGCCTGCCGCGACTGAGCCACGACGAGTTCGACGCCTATGTCGAGCACGTGATCTTTACGCTGACGCCGGCCAAACCGAGCGCGTGAGCTGAACGGTGCGGCGCAAATTGCTGCGCCGTGCCTTGCCAATACCAACGCTCGCAAACTACTGTCTCCACAGCGTTTAACTGGAGACCACAACGGATGCGTTCGTACGGAAGTTCCCTGGAAACATTGAATCGATGGGTTGACGACGTCGCCCGACTGACGGAGCCCGGCTCCGTTCGCTGGTGTGACGGATCGGACGCGGAATACGCGGAACTCGTCCAGACGATGCTGGCCAGTGGCGATCTCCTCCCGCTCAACGAGGAGACCAACCCGCGCAGCTACCTGCATCGATCGAATCCGTCGGACGTCGCTCGCGTCGAGCACCTCACCTTCGTCTGCACACCCGAGGAAGAGGAAGCCGGCCCGAACAATCACTGGATGGCACCGGCCGAGGCCCACGCCAAGATCGACGCCCTGTTCGCCGGGGCCATGCGCGGCCGCACCATGTACGTGATCCCTTACTGCATGGGACCGATCGATTCACCGCTCTCGCGCTGTGGCGTCGAGATCACCGACAGCCCCTATGTGGTCGCCAACATGCGGATCATGACGCGCATGGGTGCGCCTGCCCTGGCGCGGATCGAGCGGGAGGGCCAGTTCGTGAAGGGCCTGCACTCGACCGGCGACCTCGACCCCGAGCGTCGTTTCATCATGCATTTCCCCGAGGAACTGTCGATCAAGTCGATCGGCTCCGGTTACGGCGGCAATGCCTTGCTCGGCAAGAAGTGTCATGCGCTGCGCATTGCCAGCCACCAGGCCCGCCGCGAAGGCTGGCTCGCCGAGCACATGCTGATCGTCGGCATCGAGAATCCGCAGGGCGAGAAGCACTACATCGCCGCGGCCTTTCCGTCGGCTTGCGGCAAGACCAACCTGGCCATGCTCATCCCGACCGAGGGGTATCGTAAGGCGGGTTGGAAAGTATGGACGGTCGGCGACGACATCTGCTGGATGACTCCGGGTGAAGACGGCCGCCTCTGGGCGATCAACCCGGAAGCCGGTTACTTCGGCGTCGCCCCGGGAACCGGCGCGAACACCAATCCGACCGCACTGGCCACGCTCGGTCGCGATGCGATCTTCACCAATGTCGCCGTCACCGCGGACGCACAGCCGTGGTGGGAAGGCTTGGGCGAAGGCGAGCCCGTGACCGACTGGCAGGGTCGTCCCTTCGACGCTGCCAACGGCCCCGCTGCCCACCCGAACTCCCGTTTCACCGTCAGTGCAAAGCAGTGCCCGAGCTGGGCACCGGAATCCGAGGACGCCGCCGGCGTGCCGATCTCGGCCATCGTCTTCGGCGGTCGTCGCCCCTCGCTCGTCCCGCTGGTGTTCGAGGCGAAGGACTGGGCGCACGGCGTGCTGGTCGGCGCGGCCATGGGTTCGGAAACCACGGCGGCGGCGACCGGCGCGGTTGGCGTGCTCCGTCGCGATTCGATGGCGATGAAGCCTTTCTGCGGCTACAACTTCGCCGATTAYTTCGCCCACTGGCTGTCCTTCGACAAGCCGGGCGCGAAATTGCCGCGGATCTTCCACGTGAACTGGTTCCGCAAGGATGCCGATGGTCGTTTCATGTGGCCGGGCTATGGCGAGAACCTGCGTGTCCTCGACTGGATGATCCAGCGCGTCGCCGGCAAGGCCGAGGGCGTGGAGACGCCGATCGGCGTGGTCCCGGCCAGGGGCGAGCTCAATGCCGACGGCCTGTCGTTGACGCCGGGCGCCCTTGACGAGCTACTCCACGTAGACGTGGAAGGCTGGACCGAAGAGCTCAACGCCATCGGCCTGTACCTGGATGGGTTTGGGGCGCGCATGCCCGAGCGCCTCAAGACCGAGCGCCTGCGCGTGAGCAAGGCGCTGGAAGTCGCCGTGGAACGTCGGGCCGCCAACGTCGCCTGAGTCCTGGATCGGCTCCTGCCTGGTAGGAGCCGATTGATCGGCGAACGGGTGCTCGCCCCACCCCGGCCCGCTGCCGCGGGATCGCCGATAAATCGGCTCCTACATGTCTTATCTCTTAAACGCTTCTCCCCTTGCCGGCATCCAAGCTGGCAAGATGAATGCCCTATGCCTCGCCGCCACTTCCTTCATGCAGCCTGAGCTGCCTGTCGCCACGTCCGATGACGATGTGGTGCGCGCTGCCATCGGCGGCGACCGGAAGGCGTTCGAGACGCTCTATCGCAAGCATTCGGACCGGGTCTATGGCGCCATCCTTCGTTTGGCCGCCTTCGACCACGCCCGTGCGGAAGACCTGACCCAGGAAGCCTTCATCCGCGCCTGGCAGAAGCTCGACGGCTTCCGCTTCGAGAGCGCGTTCGGCACCTGGGTGTACCGACTGGCGGTGAACGTGGCACTCATGTCCATACGTGCCCGCAACGCCGACCCGGTCAGCATCGTCGACGATGAACATCTGCCCGACATCGCCGACCTCGATAATCCCGTCCGCGCCGTGGAGCGCGACGAACTGGAAAAGGCCATCGCGGCGTTGCCGCCGCGGGCCCGTGCCGTGCTCGTCCTTTACGACGTGGAAGGCTGGAAACACGAGGAAATCGCCATCGAACTCGGGATGGCGGTCGGCTCCTCGAAAGCGCAGTTACACCGTGCACGCGGACTGCTCCGTCGTGCGCTGGGAGATAAGCCATGAACGACCTCGACTACCTGCGCCAGATGCGCTCCCTCAACCGGCCGGTCGCGCCCCGTCGCGATCTCTGGGCCGGCATCGAAGCCCGCCTCGACGAGGCGACGGTTGCCGCCGTCCCGCGCCGCCGACGCGCGCGGCCCTGGCTGATGGCCGCCGCCATCGCCGGTGTCGCGGTCCTCGGTGGCAGCCTCGGCCTCCATCTCGTCGCGCCCACCGGCAGCGACGGCCTCGCCAGTGCGAGTGAAGTCCACTGGAAACCGACCGACCCGCGTCTCTCCGGAGCCGCGGTGGAACTCGACGCCGCGCGCATGGAGCTGACCCAGGCCATGCAGGACTCCCCCGATTCGGCCGCCCTGCAGCGCCTGCTGCTGAAGACCGAACGCCAGCGCGACCGTCTGCGTAACCTCGAAAAGCAAGCCGGCTAACATGCGATCAGCCAGGACCCCACTCATGAAAACGCTCTATCTCACTCCCCTGCTGCTGGCGCTCTCGATCGGACAGGCACTCGCCTCGACCCCGATCAACCTGTCGAAAGACATCCGGCCCAATGCCAAGGTCAGCATCGACAACGTCAAGGGCGAGGTCACCGTGACCGCCTGGGACAAGAACCAGATCCAGGTCTCCGGCACCCTCGGCGACGGCGCCCGGCCGCTCGAGATCGAAGGCAGCGACGGCAACGTCGAGATCCATGTCGACAGCGACTCGAAAGAACATTCCATGTTCAGCTGGGGCAGCGACACCCGCATGCAGCCCACCGTACTCAACGTGCGTGTGCCGAAAGCGGTCTCCGTGGAAATCAACGTGGTCAGCGCACCGGTCAGTATCGACGGCCTCGACGGCGGCAAGATCGAGATCAACTCGGTCAGCGGCCGCATCCGCGGCAACCTGCGTTCGCCCGACCTCAACCTGCAGACCGTCAGCGGCTCGATCGACCTGGCCGGTAGCGCCGACAAGGCCGACCTGCAGACGGTTTCCGGCGACATCACCGCGCCCAGCGTCACCGAGCGGGTCGAAGCACAGACCGTGTCCGGCCGCATGACGATCGGCGGTGGCCCCTGGAAGCAGGCGAACTTCAGCACGGTATCCGGCGATACGCAGATCACCGGCGGCCCGTCGCGTGACGGCAAGATCGACGTCGACTCGATGAGCGGCGACGTCCAGCTCCAGCTCCCGTCGGATGTATCCGCGAAGCTGGAGGCCTCGACCTTCAGCGGCAGCATCCGCAGCGATTTCGGCAGCCCGTCCAGCGGTGAGGACGGCCCCGGCAAGCAGTTGAAGACCACCATCGGCGGCGGCAGTGCTCACATCCATGTGGAGTCGTTCAGCGGCGACGTGAAGCTKCGCGGCCAGGGACGCTGACCGGCCGTTGTGGGAGCCGATTCATCGGCACACAAAAAAGCCGCCTTGAGGCGGCTTTTTTTTACAGGTCCTGGTGATACTGGACGTAGGGGGTTCGAGACTGGTCGGGCTCGGGGCCGGCCGGACTGTTGGGCGCATTGCCCGAGGACCATACATTCTGTGCGCCGACGGAAAGTTCGCCGCGCCAGGGCAGGCGCCAGGTGACGCCGAGGTCGATCGCGCTCCAGCGACGGTCGCCGTTGATCTGATTGATCGCCGTCGCTTCGGGCTGCATCGTGCGGCCGGTGATCAGGCCGGACAGTGGGCCGCGGTCGACACCGAAGCTCAGGGCCTTCTGGTCGACCGAGCCGATACCGAGCAGGTTGCCGGGCGTGAGCCGGATACGACCAATGCTGGCACCCAGATCGATACCGCTGCGGGCACCCAGGTCGACCCGGCCATGTGCATTGAACTCGGTGCTCGRCGACAGGGCCGTAATCGGCAAACCGGAAGCGGTAGCCAAGCCCGGAAGCACGCGAGGCAGGGCGGCGCCGGTGCCCGTGGGACGGCTCGAACCGACGCCGAGACCAAGGCTGTAACCGGTGCCGCGATAGGTGGCGCCAACTTCGCTGCCGACGATGCGCGGCGGCGCGCCTGGTGAATTGCAGAGATCGCCGCGCCCTGCGCCGGAGCTACCGCACGATTCCACGGAATTCATCCAACCCTGGCCGGTGATGTTCGCGTGCGCCTGGACACGAGGACCGAGGTCATACTGCAAGCCACTGGAAAGGAACGGGCCGGCGTCCACCGCATGCAAGGCCAGCGGCTGTGTCGCATCGGACCGATCGTCCGTCTTCAGGGCAAGCATGCGACCGTCCGGGGCGCGCCAGAGCGGCACCGAACCCTGTGCATTCTGGGCGTAGGCGTCGGGTTGCTGGCCAAGCAGCCGCGAGGCCGTGGCGTCCGAACCCACCGGCGCGATCTGCCCTGCCGCAGCGAGCGGCATCAGCAATAGCAAGGTGAGAAAGGATCTGCGCATGGTCATCATATCGGCAGGTGGCTGAAATCCCCGAGGTCCCGCTTCAGCCTCGCGGAAACGCTGCCAGTGTATCGCGTTTTACGTTTTACTAACACCCCGGCGAGCCGCCCTTCAGGAATCGGCAAGGCTGCCGTTTATGACCATGGGGGAAACGATCGCTGCTGGCGCAAGGCCCCTGAGACTGGCGTCCCACGCCCATCGCGCGGCCGCCGTAACGCATATAGACTGCATCCGACCACACCGGAATCCTCGCCAGGCGATGACTATCGCTCCAACCCAAAGCCCGTCCCTCAAGGCGCCCGGTCACGGTGGAAGCACACCGTTGCACGAGGCTGTCGAGCGGTTGCTGCGGGCGGCCGAGGCCGACGTGGTCCTCAGCGAAGGCGAGGCCTTCGCCCGTCACCTGATGCCCGGCGCCCGTTTGGCCTGGCGACCGGCCGGCGAACCCCAATCGACGGGTCACGCCGTCATCGAGCTCGGTGTCGATCCACAGACCGAACACGTCCTCGAGCTGCATACCGACGAGGCCGGGGCCGCCGACTCGGCCGAACTGATCGACTGGCTGGGCCGCCTGGTCTCGGTCCGGCTGCGGCAGCTCGCCGAAACCGCCAACCTTTATGAGGCGATCTCGCGCCTGGCGCTGGCCGAACGGCTGCAGCGCGCGCTGTATGCGATCGCCGAGCAGGCAGGCGCCGAGCACAACATGAAGGACATGATGAGTGCGCTCCACGGCATCGTGGGCAGCCTCATGTATGCCGAGAACTTTTTTATCGTGCTTTTCGACGCACAGAACCGCACGGTGCGCTTCCCCTACTTCGTCGACTCGCTGGACCCGGACATCCCGGACCCCGAGGGCATCCGCCCGATCGACGCCATCGAAAACTCGCTGACCTGGCACGTCCTGCAGGGTGGCAAGTCGTTGATGGGCGCGAGCACGGAGCTGGAGAAGAACCTTCCCGGCCCGCGCGTGTCGATCGGGCCGCCGAGCGACGACTGGCTTGGTGTACCGATGAAGCGCGGCGATGACGTGGTCGGCGCGCTGGTCGTGCAGAGCTATCGGGACGACACCCGCTACACGCAGAACGATCGCGAGCTGCTCACCTACGTTGCCCAGCACGTGCAGACGGCGCTGGAGCGCCGCCAGGCTCACGAAGAACTCGAGCGCCGCGTCACCACCCGTACGGCCGCGCTGCGCGAGGCCAATCGGGTCCTGCGCCAGCAGGTGCTGCAGCGCCAGCGCGGCGAGCGCCTGCAAGCCGCATTGTTCCGCATCGCCGAACTGGCGAACACCTCGGACAGCATCGAGAACTTCTATGCCGCCGTTCACCGGGTGATCGGTGGCTTGCTGTACGCGCGTAACTTCTATATCGCGCTGCTCTCCGAAGACCAGAACAAACTGACCTTCCCCTATTCGGTGGACGAACTCGACGGCTCCCGCGAGCCGCGCGAGCTGGGCCGTGGTCTCACCGAGTACGTGCTGCGCAATGGCAAGGCCCTGCTCGCGGATCGCGAAGAGATCGATCGGCTCAATCGCGACCAGGTGCTTTCCACCAGTGGCGCACGCTCGTTGCACTGGCTCGGCGTGCCGCTGATCTGGAACGAAAAATCCATGGGTGTGCTCGCGGTGCAGAGTTACTCGCCCGAGCACACCTACAGCGCGCGCGACCAGGAACTGCTGACCTTCGTCAGTTACCACATCGCCAATGCACTGCAGCGCAAGTACACCACCGAGTCGCTCAAGCAGGCTTACGCCAGCCTCGAACGCCGGGTCACCGAACGCACGCGCGCATTGGCCCTGGCCAACCGCGACCTGCGCGAGCAGATCGCCGAGCGCGAGCGTGTCGAGCGCCGGCTGAAGTACGAAACCCTGCACGATTCGCTCACAGGCCTGCCCAACCGCACGCTGCTGTTGCAGCGTCTGGAGCAGGCACTGAATCATTACCGCGAGAATCCCGCCGACCTCTTTGCGGTGCTCTTCATCGATCTTGACCGATTCAAGGTCATCAACGATTCGGTCGGCCATCTGGTGGGCGACGATCTCCTGTTCCAGGTCGGCGGTCGCGTACGCGCCTGCCTGAAGACACGCGATGTCGTCGCGCGCCTGGGCGGCGACGAATTCGCGGTGTTGGTCGAGGGCATCACCGATCCACAGGCGGCGACGCATATCGCCGAACGCATCATCGCGCAGCTGCAGACGCCGTTCCGACTGGGGGCGAAGGAGATATTCACCTCCGCGTCGATCGGTATCGCGCTGCCGACGCCGGAATACACACGTCCCGAGGAACTGCTGCGCGACGCGGATTCGGCGATGTACCGCGCCAAGGACGAAGGTCGACACCGTGCGGCGGTGTTCGACGATCGCCTGCGCCGTGAAGCACTGTCACTGCTCGAACTCGAAGGCGACCTTCGTCGTGCGCTCACGCGTAATGAATTCGTGCCGTTCTACCAGCCGATCGTCGATCTCGAGAACAGCCGCGTGGTCGGCTACGAAGCCCTGCTGCGCTGGCGCCATCCGGAGCGCGGCCTGCTGCCGCCGGGCGACTTCCTCTCCGTGGCCGAGGACACCGGTTGCTCGGAGGCCATCGACTGGCAGATCTTCGAGCAGGTGGCACGCCAGGTGCGCGCGCTCACGCGCGACGAAGGCTTTGTCAGCATCAACGTCTCGGGTAGCCACTTCCGCTCACCCGATCTCGACCAGCGCCTGCTCGATCTGTTCGCCGAGCACGGCGTGCCGGCACGTTGCGTGCGCGTGGAAGTGACCGAGCGAGCGCTGCTGGAGAACCCGGCACAGGTCAAGCGCATTCTCGAGAACCTGCGCGATCACGGCGTAGGCATCGCGCTGGACGATTTCGGCACCGGCTATTCGTCGCTGAGCTACCTGCACCAGTACCCGATCGAAACGCTCAAGATCGACCGTTCGTTCGTGATCGAACTTCCCTCCGAAGACACCGAAACCGACGCGCATAGCACGGCGGTGGTTCGCGCCATCCAGGCACTCGCTAATTCGCTGCGCATGCAGGTGATCGCCGAAGGCATCGAGACCGAGTCGCAGATGCGCGCGCTGCGCCGCATCGGCTGCCGCTTCGGCCAGGGCTTCCTGTTCGCCCAGCCGCAGCCGGCAAGCAAGTGGCTGGCTGCGCCGTTGTCCTTGGATGCATAGCCGGCTCTGGTAGGAGCCGATTTATCGGCGATGCCCTTTCTCCTCCGGTGAGCCTGAGACAAGCCACCCCCGAGGAGTGCTGCTGCGCAGCGGGGTATTTATTATTCGCCGATGAATCGGCTCCCACATTTACCTATTTCGCCGATGAATCGGCTCCTACATGTCCTGTTACTGCAGGGTGGACGGTGCTGGCGGGGTTTCGACCTGGGTGAGCAGGCGCTCGGCGTCCACGCGATCGAAGACATAGCGCGTGGCGCAGAACTCGCAGACGACTTCGATTTCGCCGTTGCGGTCGTCCAGGGTGGCTTCCACTTCCGTCCGGCCCAGTGCGCGCAACATGCCCTCTACGCGTTCCTGCGAGCAGGTGCAGCCGAAGGCGAGACCCTTCGCCTCGTAAACGCTCACCGTCTCTTCGTGATACAGCCGGTAGAGCAGTTCCTCCGGCAGGATCGACAACATTTCGGAGCTGCTCAAGGTGTCGGTGAGCATGCCGACGCGCGCCCAGGCGTCGTCGTCATCCTCGGCCGCGCTGTGGCCGCCCTCACCCGCGATCGGCTGCAGCATGAGCCCGACCGCGTGATCGGCGTTCGCCGCGAGCAGGATGCGTGCCGGCAGCTGCTCGGATCGCTCGAAGTAGTTCTCCAGCGCCTTCGCGATCGACGGTTCGTCCAGATCGACGACACCCTGATAGCGACCGCGGTCGACCTGACCGATCGTGATCGCGAGCAGCGCCTTTGGTAGCTCGTTCAGGTGCAGCGCCGGCGGCAGGGTGTCGGCGTCGTAGCGCGCCAGCCCACGCAGGCGTCCCTGATCGGTGCACTCGGCGAAGAGCAGGCGCAGCGCGCCCTCGCTCTTGAACTCCAGCGACAGCGATCCGTCGAACTTGATGTTGCCCGTGAGCAGGGCACTCGCAGCCGCGGCTTCGCCCAGCATGGTGCGAACGTCGGCCGGGTAGTCACCACGCGATACGATTTCGCGCCAGCTGGCGCCCAGACGCACGAGCACGCCACGAACGCCCGCTTTCTCGAGCATGAAGCGGTGAAGCACGTCTTCGGATGGCAGGGTTTCGACGATCGAATCGGTCACGGTGGCCTCCTGGTGATCCGACGAAAGATGGGGCCATGCCGGCGCGCCGACAAGACCGGCACACGCGGGCCCCCTATACTGCGCCATCCCTTGCCACCGCGCTGCCATGAGCCCGACGCCTCGCTCGCTGCCCGTTCGTATCGCCCGCCTCGTCGGCCTGGTCCTGCTGGCCTGGCTCGTCCTGTCGTGGCTGGTCGTGCTGGTACTCCGCTTCGTGCCGCCGTGGACCAGTGCCATGATGATGGAGCGTCGTGTCGAGGCCCTCGTCACTCACGAGCCCGACTTCACGTTTCGCCATCGCTGGGTACCGTGGGATGCCGTGTCGCCCGAGGTGGGCCTGGCGATGGTCGCTGGCGAAGACCAGAAGTTCCCGTTTCACCACGGCTTCGACATCGACGCCATCCAGGACGCGATCGACGCCTCGGATGAGGGCAAGCGCCTTCGCGGCGCCAGCACGATCAGCCAGCAGGTGGCGAAGAACCTCTTCCTGTGGAATGGCCGCAGCTTCGTCCGCAAAGGCCTGGAAGCATATTTCACCGTGCTGATCGAGGCGACCTGGCCAAAACGCCGGATCCTCGAGGTCTACATGAATATCGTCGAGTTGGGTAATGGCATCTACGGCGTCGGCGCGGCAAGCGACGTGTTTTATCGCAGCCCGCCCGATCGTCTTGGCGTGACGCAGGCGGCGCGACTGGCCGCCGTCCTGCCCAATCCACGCCGCTTCCGCGTGGACGCCCCCAGCGCCTACGTGCAGAAGCGCACCGCCTGGATCGCGCAGCAGATGGGCCAACTGGGCGGCCCTGCCTACCTCTCCCGTCCGGCGCCTGTCGCCGGCCGCGTTCGCTAAAGGATCGACATGACGTTCTCACTGGACATCGTGGTCCCCGCCTACAACGAAAGCGATGTCATCGATAGCTTCCATGCCCGGATCGGTGCCGTGCTCGACGGGATCGATGCCATGGCCCGGGTGATCTACGTCGATGACGGCAGCAGCGACGATACCTGGCAGAAGCTGAGTGCGATCGCGAACGTCGATGCGCGCGCCGTCGCCGTGCGGCTTTCGCGCAACTTCGGCAAGGAGGCGGCGATGACGGCGGGACTGGACGCCGCCGACGCCGATGCTGTCGTGGTTATCGACGCCGACCTGCAAGACCCTCCCGAACTGATCCCGCAGCTCATCGCGCGCTGGCGTGAGGGCTTCGACGTGGTCTATGCGACGCGTGGCGAGCGTGACGGCGAAACCCGCCTGAAGAAATTCACCTCGGCCGCGTTTTATCGCGTCATGGAGCGACTTTCCGACACGCCGTTGCCACGCGACACCGGCGACTTTCGCCTGCTCTCGCGGCGCGCCGTCGCCGCTCTGGGGGGCCTGCGCGAGCGCCAGCGATTCATGAAGGGCCTGTTCGCCTGGATCGGCTACCGGCAGACCTCCGTGGTCTACCACCGCGACGCCCGCCACGCCGGCACGACCAAGTGGAACTACTGGCGCCTGGGCAACCTCGCTGTCGAAGGCATCACCTCCTTTTCGGCAGCGCCCCTGCGTGTCGCCACCTGGGTTGGCCTGTCGGCTGCCGTGATCGCCTTCCTCTACGGCATCTGGGTGCTGATCAAGGTGGTGGCCTGGGGCGACCCTGTACGGGGCTACCCCACCCTGATGGTGGTGATCCTGTTCCTGGGCGGCATCCAGCTCCTCGCCCTGGGGGTGATCGGTGAATACGTCGGCCGGACCTATGCGGAAGCCAAACGGCGGCCGCTTTATTACGTGGAATCCCGCCTCGGCGACGCCCCCCCGCGCACCTGATCGCGAGCCCCACCGCCGCCGCGAGCGGCGCTACACTAAGGCCATCGCGGCGCCGCGCCGCCTCCACTCGGAGGGTCGAGCATGCAGCAGGTCAAGCATCTCCTGGAATCGAAGGGCAAGGAGGTCTACGCGGTGGCGCCCGACGCGCCGGTATATGACGCGATCCGCCAGATGGCCGAGAAGAACGTCGGCGCGCTCGTCGTCCTCAAGGGTAGCGAGCTGGTCGGCATCGTTTCCGAGCGGGACTACGCCCGGAAAGTGATCCTTAAGGACCGGTCCTCCCGCGACACGCCGGTAGGCGACATCATGACGCCCACGGTGGTCACTGTGTCGCCCAGTGCCACGGTGGACGAATGCATGCGCCTGTGTACCGACGGCCGCCTGCGCCACCTGCCGGTACGTGACGGCGACCGCGTCGTCGGCGTGATCTCCATCGGCGACCTGGTCAAGGCCGTGATCTCCGAGCAGAAGCAGACGATCAATCAGCTCGAGAGCTACATCACCAGCTAGGTATCCGTGTCGCCCGACTCCGGAAGCAGGTCGGGCGATGTGGCAGCGCGGCGGGCCACGATCGTGGCCACGCCACAGAGGGCCGCGCTGATCAGGCCGAGCCCGGCGATGCCGACGCCCAGTCCGCGCAAGGCGGTGAGGGMGGTCGTGACCAGCAGGTCGCCGAAGCGCCACACCGTGGTCTCGATGAAGTTCTTGCCCTTGTAACGGGCGTCGCGGGGCATACGCGTGTAGAGCGCGTCGGATGCCGGCTTGGTCATGCCGTAGGTCATGCCGCGGGTACCGACCTGCACGATGGTCAGCAACGAGACGACCGAGCCGAAGACGGCAATATCGGCGGGGCCGTAGATACCCAGCAGGGCCAGCAGGACGAAATTGACCACTGTCGGCAACAGCATGGCCCAGAGCGTGCCGAGGCCGCGGAGAATCAGCGGCGTGATGGTGAGCTGCAACAGGGCGCCGAAGCCGTTGATCGCCAGGTCCAGATCGGCGTAGAACGCCGTGCGCTGGGCGATGCCGGGATAGTGCACTTTCGTGTAATCGGCCATCAGCGCGTACGCCAGCGTGGCGATACCGTCGCTGAGCAGCATGAGGATCGCCATGTAGCGCAGGAACGGCTGCGCGAACGCGGCCTTGGCGCCATCCAGCAGCGAGCCACCCACGGGCGCGCCGCCACTCGTGTCGTTGGCCGTCCCGCCCGTCAACACGCCCAGGAGTAGCCCTAGCGCGATCAGCAGTGCGGTCGCCGACACGACGAGTAACGCAGGCACGCCAATGCGTGCGACGAGCACGGAGGTCAGCAGAGGACCCACAAGCGCACCCGCCATGCCACCGAAGGCGATGAACGGAAACATCAGCCGCGCCTGGACGCTGCGATAGATGTCCGCCATGAAGCTCCAGAACAGGGACACGACGAACAGGTTGAACACGCTCACCCAGACGAAGAACACGCGACCGAGCGCGACCGCACCGATGCGATCCTGGGCGATGAACGCCGGGATGAAGCCAACCAGGCAGGCGGCAAAGAAGAGGTAGCTGCCCAGCAGCACGCGCCTGCGCGGAAAACGCGACACCAGCCAGCCGAACACGGGGGTCAGTGCAAGCATCACCACCAGCACGATGGCGTAGAACACGGGCAGTGACGACGACCCCGCCGCGCCGACCAGCTGGTCGCGGACCGGCCGGATCACGTAGTACGAGGTCATCACGCAAAAAAAGGCGATGACCGAGAGGGCCAGGGTCATGCCCTCGCTCATGACGGCGTGTCGACGTGTGTTCACAAGTGGCCGACTTCGGTCCGGTGGGAGCTGGAGAAAGCCTATCACGCCCCATGCTGCGCCGCCGCGAGGCTACACCGATCCCTTGTGGGAGCCGATTCATCGGCGATGCTCTCCTCCCCCCTGGAATCGCCGATGAATCGGCTCCTACATTCGGCAACACCCATGCGTTGTCCCCAGCGCATAAGTAAAAGACAATGAGGCCGATGACGATCAGCGCGCTGACGTCCCCCTCCCCGCGGCGTGTCCCCACGCCTCGACCCGCGAGATAAGCATGTCGTTTCGTTCCGCTTCCCTGCTCGCTTGCGCCATCGCCTGCGCCGTCGCTGCTCCCTTTGCCATGGCCGCACCGCCGCCTCCGCAGAAGCCGCCGGTGGTTCACGTCGATCCCGAATCCGCCAAACTGCCGCCCGAACGCATCAAGCAAACCGTCGAAGACTACAAACGCTGGCTCGATGCCGCCGAAGCGCGCGATGCCGCGCCGGCGCTCGTCACGGCCGTGATCGTGGACGACAAGGTCGTCTACGAACGGGCCTTTGGCTACGCCAATGCAAAAACGAAAGAACCTGCCACGCCGGAAACCGTCTTCCGCCTGGCGTCCCTGTCGAAAGCGTTCGCCACCGGCGTGACCGCCGTGCTCGTCCGCGAAGGTTTCCTCAGTTGGGATACCAAGCTGATCGATACCATCCCCTACTTCAAGCTCAAGGACATGGAGGCGGCGCAGCAGGCCACGGTCCGCGACATTCTCGGCCAGCGCCTGGGGCTGCCACGCAACACCTACGACAACATGCTCGAAGCCGACATGCCGTACGAGGAACTCGTGCGCAAGCTCGACGAGGTGGATCTCTCCTGCAAGGTGGGCGCGTGCTACGGCTACCAGAACGTCGCCTTCAGCATGATCGGCGACGTGATCTACGCCACTACCGGCGATTATTTCTTTCGCCAGGTGGAGCGCCGCATCTTCGCGCCGCTGGGCATGACCACCGCCAGCTACGGACGCGACGCCCTCGAGGCGAGCAAGAGCTGGGCGCGGCCACACCGTGGCGGTCCGCATAACTGGATTCCCTACGAGCCCAACGACAGCTACTACCGCGTCGCTCCCGCTGCCGGCGTCAACGCGAGCCTGCGCGACATGGAGCAATGGCTGATGGCCCAGATGGGCGGTCGCCCCGATGTGCTGCCCACGCCCTCGCTGGACGTGCTGCACGCACCGGAGGTCGCCACACCGTCCGAGGTGCACTCCCTACCCTGGCGCCGCGCCCGCGTCACCGACGCGCACTACGCGCTGGGCTGGCGCGTCTTCAAGTACGCCAACGAAGACCTGATCTTCCACGCGGGTGCCGTCTCCGGCTACCGCACCATGATCGGCTTCTTCCCGAAGTATCACGCGGGCGTAGTGACGATGTGGAACGGCGCAGGCCCGATCCCCGCCGGCCTGATGCCGATGGTCTTCGACGACCTCCTCGGCCTCAATCACGTCGACTGGGCCGGCGTCGAGGGCTCGGTACACACCGCCCCCGCCGCTGCGCCGACGAAGAAAGCCGCGACGAAGAAGGCCGCTGCCACCAAGAAGGCAGCGCCGGCCAAGGCGACCACGAAGAAAAAGAAGAAGCCCTGAGGGATGACGCGGGAGTCGCGGCCGGGTTGGCCGATGAATCGGCTCCTACAACAGCATCGCTGCAATGTTGCTGGCGGTGCGCTCGACAGCACGCATCTTCAGTGTTCGCTGCCGCGAGGGGCAAGGCCCTTGGGGCCGCATGAGCTGAGGGCCTTGCCCCTCGCGGCTTCCACACCAGCACGAGCGTGAGGCGGCGAATGCCGCTGGATGCATGAGTCCGCGAAGCGGGCTATCCGCTTAAGAGGCGGAACCCGGCAACCTGGTTATCGCCGCTGAAGCGGCTCCCACATGAATCAGTTCGTGCTCAAAAAAAACGGCCCCTTGCGGGGCCGTTTTTGTTTACCTGCCGAGGTTGAACTGCAACCGTCGGCGGAGGGTGACGGAGATCGCCTCGCCGTTGCGACTGGCCGGCTTGAACTCCCACTTGCTCACCGCGTCGATCGCCGAGCGGTCGAACACGTGCTTGGGCTGCGCGTCGACCACCGAGACATTGCCCACGGTGCCGTCGGCGCCGACAGTCATCTCGACATCCACCCAGCCTTCCTGGTTCGCGCGCATGGCTGCCGTCGGGTAGCGCGGATTCACCTGGCGAATCAGGACAGCCTCGCTGATGGACTCGTCCGTCGCGGCGCGTGCCACAGGGCGTGGTGCCGCTGCGACAGGTGCGGCCGCGGCGGCGGGCTGCTGCTGGGCGACACGGGCGGCCTGCTCACGCGCTGCCTGCTGACGCTGCGCCTCGGCGGCAGCCGAAGCCTGCTGCTCAGCCTGCAACTTGGCCGCGCTGGTGGCGTTCTGCTGCGCCAGCTGCTGGGCCTTCTGCGCGTCGAGCGCCTGCTGCTGCTCGCGGTCCAGTGTCTTGCGCTGGGCGTCGAGCTTGGAACGCAGGATGGTCAGCGTGTAGTTCTCGGGATCCGCCTTGGCGAGAAGGTCGATCTCACGCTGGGCTTCGGTGAAGTCCCGCTGGTTGATCGTCTGCTCGGTCGCGGCGGCGCCGTAGGAGAACGTCTCGCGTAGGGCATCGGCGGCGACGGGGTTACCCGGCTGCTTCTGCAGCACCTTCATATAGAACTCGAAGGCGTTATTGCCTGCCGGCGCCACGAGACGCTGCTCGTTCATCGCCGTGCGGGCTTCGGCCAGGAGCTGGTCGGTGCTGAGTGCGTCGACGTTAGCCGGCGTATCCCGCGTCGCGCCAGGCTTGGTCGCCGCGGCGGTGGCCGGCGTGACGCCTGCGTTCGCGTCGCGATAAGGTTTGATGATCAGGAACCAGGCCGCGACTGCCAGCGCCAGGACAATGGCGAGGACGGTGAGTGTCACGGGATTGACGGCGCCGCGCGCGAAATGGCGCGACGGAATGCGATGACGATTATCCATGGCGGTCGAAAGCGGACTCCGCATAGCGCGCGCCCCCTGATGGCTTGACGCGGAGAACCCCCCGTCCCCCGCAGCGCGATGTGGAGACAAGGTAACCGTAATAGCCCCGTGAATCCAGCGCGGCGGTCTAGGAGGTTTTCCGGGGGCAAGAATCCGCGCCCCGGAAATGAATAACCCCGGCAGGGCCGGGGTCAAGGTTTCGAAGTGTCTCCCCGCGCTGGGCACCGCGGGGAGATAATTCGTAACAAGCTTTCTTATTGGAAGGTAACGCTTATTACTTGGCGGCCTTAGCGGCCTTCGGGGCCTTGGCAGCACGCGGTGCCTTAGCCGGCTTGGCAGCCTTGGTCGCGCGAACGACCTTGGCGGCGGCAACCTTCTTCGAAGCAGCCTTACGCGGAGCGGCGGCCTTGCGCGGTGCTGCCTTGCGCGCCGTCTTCTTTACGGAAGCCTTCTTGACGGCCTTCTTGACCGCCTTCTTGGCAGCTACCTTCTTGACGGCAGCCTTGCGGGCGACCTTCTTGACAGCAGCCTTCTTGGCCGGCGACTTGCGGGTCGCAGCCTTCTTGACCGCGACCTTACGGGTCGAGGCCTTCTTTGCCGGCGACTTGCGCGCGGCGGTCTTCTTCACGGTGGATTTCTTCGTCGCCTTTTTGGCGGCGGACTTCTTGGCAGTGGCTTTCTTGGCAGTGGCCATGGTTCGTCTCAGCTCCTCATCAGTTGGCAGTGGTTGCCCAGTAAAAGCATGAAGGAACGCTTCAACCAGCAGATCGCTGTTCGTTGCGTGCCTTAAATTGTTCACCTGGCGGCGAGTACGTTCATCGGAAAGCAGTCGAAGTACGTGAAGCGGAATGGACACAGTGATCTTGCGAACCGCTCCCGCTTTGTTGCCGTGTTCGACGTACGGCCTGATGAATTTTCCTAATTCCATATCGGGTTCCCCGTCAATTGTTGCAAAAGCTATTCCTGAACATATCCGCTGTCAATAAACTTTGGCTATGAATTGAAGACGTTGCGGATGCATACCTCCGCAACCCAGGGCCACTACCGGGCCGAAGCAAGGGGTTATCTGTTACGTCCGGAAGGGAATGGACTGCCAAAATAAAAAACACTCGCGCCGATAAATGGTTCAGCAAATAGCTTAAATAAAGATGTTTTTTCGTTCGTCGACGCGAACGATGCATCGACGACATACCGCGGCGGACGAAAAAAGAGGCGCCGTCCGACACGGTCTGTCGGGGCCGATTTGGCGGATGAACGAAGCGCTACCGAGGGTGAAAAAAAATTTCGCCGAAGGGCCGTTCCGGACAAAAAAATGCCGGTCGAGGACGACCGGCATGCGAATCGAACCTGCCGAGTCGGATCAGTGGTCGTCGTTCTCGGCGATCTCGGCGTACTCGTCGGCCGTCAACAAACCGTCGAGCTCGGACTTGTCATCGAGCTTCAACTTGAAGATCCAGCCGTCACCGTAGGCGTCTTCGTTGATCGTTTCCGGCTTGTCGCTGAGTACCGTGTTGACCTCGGTGATTTCACCCGAGACCGGTGCATAGATGTCGGAAGCGGCCTTGACCGATTCGACGACGGCGACACCGTTCCCCGCCTGGACGCTGGAGCCGACTTCCGGCAGTTCGACGTAGACGAGATCGCCGAGTGCGCCCTGCGCGTGGTCGGAGATACCGACGGTGACCGTGCCGTCCTGCTCGACGCGCACCCACTCGTGGGTCTTCTGGAATTTCAGATCGCCGGGAATTTCTTTATCGCTCATGGGGAGTTCCTCGTTGTATCGGGGCCGGGGCGGGTTGTGCGCCGGTCAATTGTACCGGGATGCGCGATGGGGGAAAGCGCCACGCCATGGCTTCCGCTTACATAAATGCCGCCGCCAACCTACATCCCGCGCTTACTGCGCTAGGTAACTTCGTACCGAGGCTAGGCCACGGCCGACACCTCGGCGGCAATACCTTCCCCCACTTGAGGTAATTGCCCGATAGCACGGTCATCCGACAAAGCAACCACCCATCAGGAGTTCCCTATGAAACGGATTCTCAAAGCAGGCGTCATCAGCGTCACCATCGCCCTGGCCCTCCCCACGTCCCTCATGGCGAAAGACGTCACCACCATGGACGAGGCCCGCGAGGAACTCGCTCGCGGCGTCGCCACCCTCGCGRCCGATCCGGCATTCGACAGCGCCCTGCGCGAACACCTCGCCAAGGGCAAGGCCGCGCTCAGTGACGTCCTTGGCGAGGTGCAGACGCCGGCGAGTGCGGACACCGTCAGCCATCTGCGCGATCTCGAGCGCAAGGCGATCGACCTGCGCGGACTCACCGGCGCGCTCGACGCCCTGATCGACGTGCGCGTGCACGGCGTCGCCGACAATGCGCCCCTGCCGGCGACCGATGATTTATGGATCGGTACGGTGAGCCGCGACCCGCTGTCCGGCGCGACGCAGGTGGTGGCGTTCGATGCGGTGGGTGCAGAGCATCGTTACGACCTCGAGGCGATGCCGACCGTCCCCATGCTGATCATCGAATCGGACAGTAGCGCGGCCGTCCGCGCCGGCACCACAGTGATGAACGAGATCCTGCGTCAAGGCGGCGTGCAGAGCGCCCGGATGTCGGGAGGGTCGTCCCGGCAGGGCGATCTCGGCGACGATGGCGCCCAGGGCGAGCAACTTACCCTCCTCAAGCGTATCTATCTGGAGAAAGACCAGGAGCCCGACATCCA
The DNA here is from genome assembly GCF_056406135.1 of Luteibacter sp. P1_D3. Lineage (NCBI taxonomy): Bacteria > Pseudomonadati > Pseudomonadota > Gammaproteobacteria > Lysobacterales > Rhodanobacteraceae > Luteibacter > Luteibacter sp. P1_D3. The sequence continues at coordinate 62,880 of NZ_JBFUAT010000021.1, forward strand.
GGGCGACGCGGAAATCTTCGCCATCGTGTCGGGCGTGGGCCACGATGGAAAGCCGCAGCTCATCACCAAGGACATGCCGTGGCTCGACCACGACAAGCGCTGGTACACGCCAGGCATGGACCTGATCAATTGGACCGATTTCGGCACCCACTACGTCAACGTGCAGCTGTTCGAGGAGGATGGCAACACGAACTTCAAGGCACTGGCCGAGGCGGTGCTGACGGCCGTAGGTGACATGTCGCTGCTCGTCGCCCCCGAGGCGCCGCCGGCCCTCGTCGTCACCGGCGTGACCAAGATCGCCAACGAGATCCTCAAGGCCATGCCGGCTGTCTGGTTCGAGAACTCGAACGACTACGTCGATTCGTTCTATGTGATCGAACGCGGTGGGGACTACGGCACGAAGGAAAAGCCACTCGAGGGTGCCCGCGGCGAAGCGCGGATCGTCCTTGCTCCCCATGAGGTGACGAACCGCTGAGCCGTCACGCCCTGTACGAGAAAAGGGGCGGCCATGAGGCCGCCCCTTTTCTCGTACACATATATATATGTATAGCGAACAGATCAGCCGTCGACGATGCCCGGCATCGGCTGGCCGTCACGGACGAAGGGGAACTTGACGATACGCACGGGCACTTCGCGGCCACGGATCTCCACGCGGACATCGCCATGGTCGCCCGCGGGCAGGCGCGCGAAGGCGACCGACTTGCCGAGGGTCGGCGAGAACCCACCCGAAAGGATTTCGCCTTCGCCGTTGGCGGCGATGACCTTCTGGCCGTGGCGAAGCACGCCCTTTTCATCCATGACCAGGCCGACCATCACACGCGGCACGCCGTCGAGCTTCTGCTTCTCGAGCGCCTCGCGGCCGATGAAATCGCGGCCCTCGTCGAGCGAGATCGTCCAGGCTAGCGAGGCTTCCCAAGGCGTGACCGTCTCGTCCATATCCTGACCATAAAGATTCATCCCGGCTTCGAGGCGGAGCGTATCGCGCGCACCGAGCCCGGCCGGAGCGACGCCCGCCTCGCGCAGGAGATTCCACAGTTCGACCACGCGTGTATTCGGCACGACCACTTCGAAGCCGTCCTCACCCGTGTAGCCGGTGCGCGCCAGGAACAGCGGCATACCATTCGGGCCCTCGCATTCGATCGCGGCGAACTTGCCGAGCTTGCGCGCCTTTTCGCGGATGTCTTCCGGCAGCAGGCCGATCAGCTTCTCGCGGGCGTTGGGTCCCTGCACGGCGACCATGCCGAATTCCGGGCGCTCGCGCACGGTGATGCCGAACGCCGCGGCCTGCTTTTCGATCCAGGCCAGATCCTTCGCCCGCGTGGCGGCGTTGACCACGAGACGGAAGAAATCCTCGCGCAGGAAGTAGACGATGAGATCGTCGATCACGCCGCCGGTCTCGTCGAGCATGCAGGTGTAGAGCGCCTTGCCCGACTTGGTCAGCTTGTCGACGTTGTTGGCGACCAGCTTGCGGAGGAATTCCCGGGTGCGTTCGCCCGTGAGGTCGACCACGGTCATGTGCGAGACGTCGAACATGCCGGCGTCCTTGCGCACCGCGTGGTGCTCGTCGATCTGCGAGCCATAGGCGATCGGCATGTCCCAGCCGCCAAAGTCGACCATGCGGGCGCCGAGTTCACGGTGGGAGGCGTTGAGTTCGGTCTTGTCGGTCATCGTCGTACCTTGCAGGGGAATGTCGGCGGGAACAGCCCCGTATTATCGGCCCGCGAAGGCCATCAGGCCAAGCGCAAACGCAGCATCGGCATCTGCTAGCCTTCGCCCATGACGACCCCATCCCTGCCCGGCTCGGCCACCCTCACCCGCGATGCGGGCGGTGCTCGCCTGGCCCTGAGCGGGGACTGGACGCTCGTCCACTACATGGAGCTGCAGGCCAGGGCCAACGCGCTGGCGGGCACGGTAGGCAACGATGTCACGGTGGACATCCACGCACTGGGCGCCATGGACACCTCCGGCGCCTTCGTCATCGCCGAGATGCTCGGCAGCCAGCGCACCCAGACCCTGGCCCAGGACGAGTCGCTGCCGCCTGCCCGGCGCGCCCTGCTGAAAACCGTCGGCGATGCGATCGACACATACTGTAAAGGCGTGAAGCGGCCGAGGGATGCCGGCTTCGTAGTCATGCTCGAGCGCATCGGCACGGCCATGGGTTCGTTCTGGAAGCAGACGTTGAAGCTGCTGGGCTTCATCGGCATTACCCTGCAGGGCTTTGCCAGCACCACGTTTCGCCCCCGGCACTGGCGAGCCACCGCGGTGGTCGCGCAGATCGAGCAGACCGGGCTCGACGCCGTCCCGATCCTGGCCCTGCTCTCCTTCATGGTCGGCGCGGTGGTGGCCTTCCTCGGCTCCACCGCGCTGGCCAGCTACGGCGCCAGCATCTTCACCGTGGACCTGATCGGCTTCGCCTTCCTTCGTGAATTCGGCGTCCTGCTTACCGCCATCCTCCTTGCCGGCCGCACGGCCAGCGCGTTCACTGCCCAGATCGGCTCGATGAAGGCCCGCGAAGAGATCGATGCGATCCGCACGCTCGGCCTGGATCCCATCGAGCTGCTGGTGCTTCCGCGCGTCCTCGCCCTGCTGGTCTCGCTGCCTCTGCTCACCTTCATCGCCATGATCGCCGGCATCGTCGGTGGTGGGGTGGTCTGCCTGGCGGTCCTGAAGATGTCGCCGTCGATGTTCCTGTCGATGCTGCAGCAGGACATGTCGCTGAGCCAGTTCCTGGTCGGCATGGGCAAGGCACCGGTGTTCGCCTTCATGATCGGCGTGATCGGCTGCATGGAAGGCTTCAAGGTCTCCGGCAGCGCGCAGTCGGTGGGCGAACACACGACCTCGGCCGTGGTCCAGTCGATCTTCGTGGTCATCCTGCTCGATGCCCTCGCCGCCCTCTTCTATATGGAGATGGGCTGGTGAACGCACAGACCCAGGCTGTACCGGCGCGTGAAACCGTCATCGAGGTTCGCGGCCTGATCAACCGTTTCGGTTCCCAGACCGTCCATGAGAACCTGGACCTGGACGTGTACCGCGGCGAGATCATCGGCATCGTCGGCGGATCGGGTACCGGCAAGTCGGTGCTGCTGCGCACGATCATTGGTCTGGTCCGTCCGGTCGCCGGCGAAGTACGCGTCTTCGGCGAGAGCCTGTTGTCCTTGTCGGACGAACGTCGTTCGCAGGTCGAGCGCCGCTTCGGCGTACTGTTCCAGAGCGGCGCCTTGTTCTCGTCACTCACCGTGGCGGAAAACATCGCCCTTCCGCTTATCGAGCATGCGGGACTGCCTCGCATCGATGCGACACGACTGGCCGGGGTGAAACTCGCGCTCGCCGGCCTGCCCGTGGACGCCGGCCGCAAGTACCCTTCGGAACTCTCCGGCGGCATGATCAAGCGTGCCGCGCTTGCCCGCGCCCTCGCGCTGGATCCTGAAATCCTCTTCCTCGACGAACCGACCGCTGGCCTGGATCCGATCAGCGCCGCCGCCTTCGACAGTCTTCTCGTGACCTTGCGGAACGCGCTCGGCCTCACCGTGTTCCTGGTGACACACGACCTCGATACGCTTTACTCGACCTGCGACCGCGTGGCCGTCCTGTCGCAAAAGCGCGTGCTCGCCGCCGCGCCGATCGACGAGGTCGCCCGCACCGACGATCCCTGGGTACAGGCTTATTTCAACGGACCGCGCGGACGCGCGGCCACCTTCGCCGCCCATAAAGGCAAGGACTGACACCATGGAAACGCGCGCGCATCACATCCTGATCGGACTGTTCACCGTCCTCATCGTCATGGCCGGCCTCGGCTTCGGCGTCTGGCTGGCCAAGGCCCACTCGGACCAGGAGTGGAACTACTACGACATTGTCTTCAACGAGGCGGTGACTGGCCTGTCGAAGGGCGGTGCCGTGCAGTACAACGGCATCCGGCTCGGCGATGTCATGCAGCTGCGGCTGGATCCGGAAGATCCGCGGCGCGTTCTCGCCCGCGTGCGGGTCACCGGCGATACGCCGCTGCGCAAGGACACCCACGCCAAGCTCGCACTCACCGGCGTCACCGGTGTGGCGATCATCCAGTTGTCCGGCGGCACACCGGGCGCGCCGCTGCTGGTCGGGCACGACGGCGAGGTACCGGTGATCATCGCCGACCCCTCGCCACTCGCCCGCCTGCTCGCCAACGGCGAAGACCTCATCACCAATATCAGCCAGGCGGCCGCGCGAGCCAAAGACCTGCTTTCGAAAGAGAACGTCCACCGGATCGAGCGCACACTCGACCACCTGGACCAGACCACCGGCGTGATTGCCGACGAGCGTGAAGACATCCGTACGCTGATCAAGCAATTGACCACCGCGACGACGCAAGCCAACGAGACGCTGGCGGAAAGCCAGAAGCTGGTGCACAACGCCAATGGCCTGATCGAGGGCCAGGGCAAGGCCACGTTGGAAAGCGCACAGCACGCGATGGCCTCGCTCGAACATTCGATGGCCTCGGTGGATCGCCTGATCAACGACAACAGCGATGCGCTGAACGGTGGCGCGGCGAGCCTGGGTGAACTGGCCCCGGCCTTGCGCGAATTGCGCGACACCCTGACTTCGTTGCGCTCGATCACCCGTCGCCTCGACGAGAATCCCAGCGGCTACCTGTTCGGCCGTGAAAAGACCAAGGAGTTCACCCCATGATGCGTGCCCGCCTCGCCGCTCCGCTGCTTCTCGCGCTGCTGTCGGCGTGCTCGATCCTGCCGAAGGCCGAAACGCCGAAGATCTACACCCTGCCCGCGGCGCCCGGCGCGCGACCCGCTGCCGCTGTACCCGTGACCTGGGCCTTGCGCGTCGCCGCGCCCGCCGCGCCGCGCTCCCTGGATAACGTGCGCATCGCCGTGGTCCCGGATTCGAACCAGATCACGGTGTACGCGGGCGCCCGGTGGAACGACAACACGACCAAGCTCTTCCGCGATCGCCTGGCGGATGCGTTCCGTGACAGCGGCCGGATCCCCGCACTGAGTACGGACGAGAACAACCTCGGCGCGGATTTCGAATTGGGCGGAAGTCTTTCGGCGTTCCAGACCGAGTACGTCGCGGGCGCGCCCGAGGTGGTCATTCGCTACGACGCGGTGCTCGCCTCGACACGGAAGCACCAGATCGTCGGTAGCCGGCGTTTCGAGGTGCACGAGCCCGTGGCCGGCAAGGACGTGCCGGAGGTCGTCGATGCGTTCGGGCGGGCGATGGACAAGGTGTCGCGCGAGGTCGTGGGGTGGACGTTGGAGACGGGTGGCGCTGCTCGGTAGGAGCCGATTCATCGGCGATGCTCTTACGCAGGCTCCACCGGATACGCCGGCTCGGCATCCAGCGACGACGCACACACGGCCGCCAGCTCCAGCAGTCGCAGGTCCGAACCACGCGCGCCCACCAGCTGCATCCCGATCGGCATACCGTTCGGTAACGTACCCATCGGAATGCTGACCGCCGGACATCCCGCCAGGCTGGCGAAGCTGCACAGGTCTGCCTGTGACGCAGGAACCGGCCCGTCCAGCGGGAAAGCGCCCTGCGAGGTCGTCGGCATCACCAGCACATCGACCTGGGCGAACAGGCGACGCATCTTCAGCGTGGCATCGTCCAGCACGCGATCCGCAGCGACATAGTCGGCGGCCGACTTGCCCGCGGCGAAATCGACCATCTGCCGGAAGCCCGGCGACACCGGGTAAGCCTCATCGGCCAACTCGTCCGCGAACGTGTTGAGCATTTCGGCCTCCATGAGCAGCAGGCCGGCGCGGCGCGTCCTGGCGAAATCCCAATCGGAAAAATCGACCAGGCGCCGTTCGCCCAGTTCGCCGTTGAGCTTGCTCAGCGCGTCTTCGAAGACATCGATCACATCGCGCTCGACGCCCACGGCGGCAAGATCCGGCAGGAGGCCCGCGCGCAGGTTGCCCGGCTCCCAGTCTGGCGGCGAGAACGCCACGCGGCGACGGCGCGAGCGCGCGTCATCGGCGTCGTAGCCCGCCAGCGTCTGCAGAAGGACGGTCAGATCGTCGACGCCACGCGCCAGCAGGCCGACCGCGTCCAGGCGGCGGGCTGCTGGCACCAAGCCCCGGGCCGAGATTTCGCCGTGAGTCGGCTTCAGGGCATACACACCGCAATAACTCGCCGGGACGCGAACCGAGCCCAAGGTGTCGGAGCCGATCGCCGCGACGGCCATGCCCGACGCCACCGCGGCCGCCGCGCCACCGGACGAGCCGCCGGCCGTGTAGCCGAGACGATGTGGATTGTGCGTTGCGCCATGAAACGGATTGTTGGTGGTGAGCCCGAGCGCACCCTCGTCCATGTTGGTCTTGCCAAGCAGCACCGTGCCTGAGGCGCGCAAGCGCGCGACGAGGTGTGCGTCTTCATCCGGGATCGCGCTGCGTCGCCGCATACCCGCACGGGTCGGCACGCCGGCGACGTCGAAGTTGTCCTTGATGGCGATGGGAATGCCATCGAGACGACCGATGACGCCATCGCGGCGGCGCCGATCGGCAGCGAGCGCCTGCTCCTGGATGAGCGGCGCACTGAAGTCCACGAAGGCGTTGAGCCGTGGATTCAGGCGTTCGATCGCATTTTGGTAAACATCCGAAAGGGCCTGGGGCTGGACCCTCCCAATCGCCAGCCAATGCAGGATCTGCAGCAGCGTGGCGCGGCGCATGTCGGTGTCGGCCACCGGCGGCATCGTATTCATGAACTCTCCTTGCGCATGGGTCCGATTATGAACGCGCAATGTGAAGGACAGGCAACCCGGCCTGTTTGAAACGGCGATTTGCCCGCGCGCGGGGGAAGCCGGACAATGCCGGGCTGATCCCCGAAGCCAGCCAGATTGAGTGAGCCAGCCATGAGCGAACGCGAAACCATGGAATACGACCTCGTCGTCGTCGGGGCCGGCCCCGCCGGCCTGGCGTTCGCGATGCGTACGAAACAGCTCAATCCGGAGATCACGGTCTGCGTGATCGAGAAGGCGTCGACCATCGGCGCACAGATCCTTTCCGGCGCCGTCATCGAGACCGCGCCGCTGGATCGCCTGCTGCCTGACTGGCGCAGCAGTCCGCCGCCGGTATGCGTGCCGGTGACCAAGGACGAGTTCTGGCTGCTGCGCGATCACGCGTCGGGCACGAAGCTGCCGGTGACGCCTCCGCAAATGAACAACCACGGCAACGTGATCGTCAGCCTCGGTGCGTTGTGCGCCTGGCTCGCCCCCCAGGCCGAAGCCCTGGGCGTGGACGTATTCCCGGGGTATGCCGCTTCCGAAGCCCTGTTCGACGAGGCAGGTGCCGTCAACGGCGTGCGTATCGGCGACATGGGCGTGGCGCGCGACGGCACGCACAAGCCTGGCTACACCGAAGGCATCGACATCCGCGCCAAGGTCACCGTGCTCGCCGAAGGCTGCCGCGGGCACATCAGCAAGTCGCTGATCAAGCACTTCGACCTGGACAAGGACAGCGATCCGCAGACCTATGGCATCGGCATCAAGGAACTGTGGCAGCTACCGCCCGGTCGCGGCGAAGCCGGCAAGGTCGTGCACACGGCTGGCTGGCCGCTGGCCAACGACACCTACGGCGGCAGCTTCCTCTATCACCTGGACAAGGACCGGGTTGCCGTCGGCTTCGTCGTCGGCCTCGACTACCCGGACCCGGCGTTCTCGCCGTTCGAAGCCTTCCAGCAGTTCAAGCACCATCCGAACGTCAAGGGTCTGCTCGAGGGCGGCACCATTCTCTCGGCGGGCGCGCGCGCCATCATCGAAGGCGGCTTTCAGTCGCTGCCGAAGGTGGACATGCCCGGTGCAATCCTGATCGGCGATTCCGCCGGCCTGGTCAACGTGCCGAAGATCAAGGGAACCCACCAGGCCATCGCCTCGGGCATGCTCGCTGCGGAACACCTCGTTGCCAGCGCGCTGGATCCCGCCGGCTGGGATGCGAAGCTGCGTGCCTCGGCCGTGATGAGCGAGTTGAAGAAAGTGCGCAATATCCGCCCCGGGTTCAACAGGGGCCTGTGGTTCGGCTTGATCAACGCAGCGTGGGAAACCGTCACCGGTGGCCGCTCGCCGTGGACGATGAAGAACCATGCGGACTGGTCGTCGCTGGACAAGCTGGGGAGGCACGAGGCTGCAAAGAAGGATTACGTTGACCGTACGCTCGCGCCGCGCGATCGCCTGGCCAGCGTGTACTTCGCCGCCACCGAACACGATGAAGACCAGCCGGTGCATCTGAAGGTGGCCGACACGTCGATCTGCATCGATCGTTGCACGACCGAGTACGGCAATCCTTGCGAGAAGTTCTGTCCCGCGGGTGTCTACGAGATCGTCCAGGACGACGCCGGCAAGCGCCTGCAGATCAACTCGGCGAACTGCGTGCATTGCAAGACGTGTGACATCAAGGATCCCTACCAGATCATCACCTGGGTGACGCCGGAAGGCGGCTCGGGTCCCAACTACCAGAATCTTTGATGGAACTCGGCTGGAAGCTGCGACGTATCGGTCACCTGCTGCGTCGCCTGAAAGGCAGCATCGCGATCCGCGGCTGGCGTGGCACCCTGCGACGCGCCATGCGCGACCGCGGCGGCAACGCCCCGGTCGTCCACGACGATGTCGCGCCTGGTCTGCTGCGTGCTCCGGCTGCGGCCAGGTCTCCGCGCAGGATCCTCGTCGTGGAAACCATGACGCCGGATCCGACCCGCGACTCCGGCTCGATGCGCCTGTGCCAGATCTTCGAACTGCTCAATGCCGACGGCTGGTTCGTCGATTTCATCGCCGACGACGACGATGCGACGGCACGCGATGTAGCGCGTCTGGCAGCGCTCGGCGTCCAGGTACATCACAGCGGTCCCGCAGCATGGATGCGCGAGCATGGCGCCGCTCTGGATGCCGTCATGCTTTGCCGCCTGCCGGTGGCCGACCAGTACCTCGCCGTCGCCCGCCGCCTTGCTCCGCGAGCGCGGATCGTTTTCGACACCGTGGACCTTCACTACATACGCGAAGAGCGCGCCGCCACGCTGACACTGAATGCCTCTCTCGCCCGCCAGGCCGCACGATCGCGCCGGCGCGAACTGGCGATGGTCGAACGTGCTGATGTCACATTGGTCGTCAGCGGCGACGAGCGTGATGTCCTCGCGAACGAGGTGCCACGATCGCGGGTCGAACTCGTCAGCAATATCCATGAGGTTGCCGGCCGAGCGGCACCCTTCGCCTCGCGCAGCGGCCTGATTTTCGTCGGCGGCTTCGGCCACCCGCCGAATGAGGACGCTGTGCGGTGGTTCTCCACGCATGTACTGCCCCGGGTACGCGAACGCGATCCGTCGATCATTCTCCACGTTGTCGGCGACATCGACGACACCACGCGTCGCGCCATCGAGCGCGAAGGCATGGCGATACACGGTCGTATCGACGACCTCGCGCCCATGCTCGCGGGCGCGCGGATTTCCGTGGCGCCGCTTCGGTTCGGCGCCGGCGTGAAAGGCAAGGTGAACCAGGCGATGAGCCACGGGCTGCCGGTCGTCGTAACGACGCTGGCTGCCGAAGGGATGTATCTGCAGGACGGCGTAGACGCATTGATCCAGGATGATGCGATGGCCATGGCGGAGGCGATCGATATCGCCTATCACGACGAAGCCCTGTGGCTGCGGTTGTCCGAGGCCGGGCTGGATAATGTTCGCCGCCACTTCTCTGTCGAACGCGCGCGCGAAGCGCTGCGCCGCGCACTGGATGAGCCGCTGGCATGAGCGTCCTGCTCCGCCGCGGCCTCAGCGGCCTCCTCCATTTCCTCGGACGCCATCCCACGCTCAAGCGTGCGATCGTCGACCTTGTGTACCGCTTTCCCGCGCTCGACGGCAAGCTGCGCACGGCCGCGCACCGCGCCGTCCACCCCGAAGCGGTGCTCGACGTGGATGCGGCGCGGCTGCCGGAGGCTAGCCGGCGCGCCTATGACCGGATGCGTGCGGATTCCCGACCGTGAAGATAGTGATCGACATGCAGGGCGTTCAGACCGATAGCCGGCACCGTGGCATTGGCCGGTATTGCATGGCGGTGACGCGAGCATTCGTCAAACTCTGTCGCGGCGAGCATGACGCAACGGTGTTGTTCAATGCCGCGCTCGACGGTGTGGACGAGGCGATCGATACGCTGTCCGACGGTGGCGGCAACGTCCGCCGGCGTGCCGTCGGGCCCCTAAGGAATACGTCGTTCGACGATCATGCGAACGACGCTCGGCGCGAGGCCGCCGGACGGGTCTTCACCCATGCTCTCGACGTCGGGCGTCCCGACGTCGCCTGGCTGGGCAGTGTCATCGAAGGGCTGCACGACGATGCCCTGGTCCCGCATGCGCTGCCCCAGGCACTTACCGTCGCGACCCTGTACGACCTCATCCCGCTGCACGACCCGAAACAACTCGGCCAGGCGCGGCCCCGTGACTGGTACATGCAGCGGCTTGAGGTACTGAAGCGCTGCGACCTCCTGCTTGCCATGTCCGAATGGGTGCGCTCCGACGCCATCGAACGACTCGGCGTGGCCCCGGAACGGATCGTCGCCATCGGCGCCGGCGTCGATGCACGCTTTGCGCCATCGGCTCCTGGCGACGATCACGCCGCGTTTCTTCGGGAGCGCTTTGGCATCACCTGTTCCTTCGTGATGTACAACGGCGGATTCGACACGCGGAAAAATGTTCTCTCACTGGTCGAGGCATATGCCTCCCTCCCCGACGCGCTTCGGGCCGGGCACACCCTGGTCCTGGTCGGGCGCATCGATCCGCTGGCCGCCGAACGCATTGCCGAAACCATGGCCGCGACACGCCTGCGGGCAAGCGACGTGGTTTTCACCGGCTACGTGACCGATAGTGAACTGATTCGCCTCTACCAGGCGTGTTCGCTGTTCGTCTTTCCTTCGACGCGAGAGGGTTTCGGTCTTCCGCCGCTGGAAGCGATGGCGTGCGGCGCACCGACTATCGTCAACGACGCGACCAGCCTGCCCGAGGTCGTCGGCCATCCGGACGCCATGTTCGATGCCACCCGACCCGGCGCCATGAGCGCCCGCATCGAGGCCGCGCTGACCGACGCCGGATTCGCCGAGCGCCTACGCCGCCAGGGACTCGAACGCGCCTCGCAATTCAGTTGGGAGGCGGTTGCCGCCCGGGCGCTGAAGGCGATCGAGGCGACGCTGGCTGGCGTTGGTCRCAAGGGTCGCGAGGGGGACATCGATTCGCTGCCGCACTTACCGGTTTATCGGGTGGACGCGACCAATGTGGCCGAGACCCTGCCCCGCCTGCGTCAGCGGCCGGGTAGCGTGATCTGGTCGGGGCCGTTGCCCGATGCCGGCCCATCCGTCGCCGCCGACCTGTATCGCCTCGGTGGATATACGCGTCTACTGACGACGACGTCCGCCGGGGACTGGCTTGCGTTGCTGGATGATGAGGACGCCGGCGTAGCGCGAAACCACGCGCTGGCACAGCAGCTAGCGGTGGAGCATGCCATCGCCGGGTCAGTCGCGCCCGCTCTGTCGGACGACGACCTCGCCCGTGTAGCGGACGCTCTGGCCCGAGCGACGCCAGGCAGGCAGGTTCGCTGGCTGGTCGACGTGACCCACATCGCTGCAAACGATCTGGGCACGGGGGTGCACCGTGTGGTCCGCTCGATACTGCGCGAGTGGCTCGCCAACCCGCCGGAAGGCGTGCGGATCGAGCCCATCGCGTACCGCGAGGGACGTTTCCACCACGCACACGACTATGCATGCCGACTCATTGGTATCGATGCGCCTCGCGATCTCCCCGGCGACATCGTGGCCATCACCGGCAACGAGGTGTATGTCGGCCTGGACTGGACCATGGAAAGCCTGCCTTCCAGTGCGTCACTTTTGCGTACCTGGCGACGTGCTGGCGTGCCCGTGCATTTCATCGTCTACGACCTTCTTCCGATCACGATGCCAGAGGCGTTCCATACGCAGTCGCGGGAGCGTTTCGCGGAGTGGATGACGACCATCTCCGACCTTGGCGATGGGCTGCATTGCATCTCGCGCACAACGGCCGATGAGGTCGCGACCTGGCTGCGAGAACACAAGACCGGACGCCAGCCAGCCATCACCAGCTTCGAACTCGGCGCCGAGGCGGGCAAGGACCGCCGAAGCGGCGATCTCGACCCGCTCCTCGAGCACGCCATGTCTGTCCGACCGTCGTTGTTGATGGTCGGCACGGTCGAACCGCGCAAAGGGCATGAGCAGGTACTGGACGCCATGGAGCTGCTCTGGGAGTCGGGTGCTGACGTCAGCCTGGTCATCGTGGGCCACCGAGGCTGGCTCGTGAAGCAACTCGCTGAGCGACTCCAGATGCATGCTGAGAAGGGCAAGCGGCTCTTCTGGCTTGACGATGCGGACGACGCGACGCTGGAAGCCGTCTATCAGCGGGCCACCGCGCTTCTGGCTGCCTCGCGTGGCGAGGGGTATGGCCTGCCCCTGATCGAAGCGGCCCAGCGAGGGAAACCGGTCATCGCAAGATCACTGCCGGTCTTCCGCGAGGTGGCAGGCCACTACCCTTCGTATTTTCAAACCGACACGGCCGAAGGCCTGGCGACCTTCCTCGCCCGCTGGCTGGTCGACCGCCCACCCGCCGGCGATCATCCTGCGTGGCGGTCGTGGAAAGAAAGCGCAGCTTCGCTCCAGCTTGCCATCAAAACCCACCGAGGCTCCAGTTCGCCGCCCCCGGCTACGCCCTGTCAAGGTTGAAAATCAATTCGCTTCAGCGAAATGCCCAGGACACGCGCGTCGGCGCTGATCCCTAGCGCCGAGGGAGAACTGGCTGCAGGCACGGCAATATTCACCGTGACAATGCGAGTGCCTTTTGGGACAGCAAGCGCCAATTCGTGCTCGCCTTCGTCGACCAGCGTGGCGGACGAAGCGACGGTGGGACGATCCGCCATGCTCAGCAGGACAGTCACAGGCCGATGGGCCGATGCGGAAAATGCGGCGAAGCGGAACACCGCCTTGCATCCACTCTCGACGCACGAGGGCGGCACCGGCAGGGTCACCACGGCTTTCGCTTGTGACCAACGACTGACCGGCTCCCGAGGGTGCCAGCCATCGCCAAGAACGAGCTCCGTCGCCTTCTCGTCATGCACGATATCGATAGGAAAGGTCACGTCAGACAGGAGCCGTAACTTCGCATTCTCGCGGCCGGTCGCATCGGAGTATTTTCGTTTTAACGTTATCAGGGCGAACAGCGGCTGGGAGTCGACATCCAGATAGTCGTCGCTCCCCAATGTAGCGATAGTGCCGGCGACGTTGGCCCGGATCTGATCGGGACACAGAAAGTCGGCACGCTGGTAGATTTCCATCGTGAACTTCGAGAAGCCCTTGGCCTCAGCAACGCACGGCCACATGTGCGCAGCCCACAGGCTATTGAAATAGGGGACGATCACGACATCGACATCGCCCTCGAGCAGGGTTCTACGTATCCTCGAAACGTCGGTCGCGTCAAAGCGATTCATCTCGAACTGGCGCAACGTGGCTGGCCACGCGCCATGCGCGATCTCGAGTTGTTTGTCGCCGCCAACATTGTAAGAGACGACACCCAGCCTGGGGCTGAGATAGTTCGCCATGACGTCATTGGTGTAAGGCACGAAGAACACCCGCGAACCCGGTGGCACGCGGGCAGCCAGTGGCAGGACGATGTCGCGGTCCATGGTCAAAAAATCCCGGTGGAAGGCCCGGTAGTCTCCCCACAGCGCGAGCGGATGAGGCGCCCCCGAGGCGATGAGCACCAGATACAGGGCACACCACTGCCACGTTCGCGAGCGCGTCGAACTCGCCGCCTTCATGGCGACAAGCCCCCACATACCCAACAGGAACAGAGCTTCCCACCGATACGGGGCTCGCATGCTCTGCAATCCCGGAACGTGCTCGGAAAGAAACGCGCTACCTGTCGGCATAAGGCCCTGGTGAGCAGACATCAGCGGTCCAGCCACGCCGTCTGGCTTGACGCTATCGATCTTTACCGTTGGGCCGAGCGCCATGTACAGACCGAACAACGCGATCACCAACCATGCCCACGTGCGAGCGGGACGTCCACGCATGGAAATCATGCAATAGATGCCCGCTGCTGCAAGCGGCAGGGCAAACGTGGTGGTCCACACGGAGGCATCGCCAAAATAGAGCGCATCGCTGCGAAATCTTGCCCAACCCAGCAAGTCCCAGAGCCAGAACTCACCGGCCGGTGGCACCCCGACAAAAGCCAGGTCGAGCGCCCAGCCGCGAAAGAAATCCAAGGATGATGGTTCGAAGCCGGTACGCCCGACGTAGTAGGTGTAGGCGAGAAAAGCGGCACCGAAGCCTGCCAAGTATACGGGGGCCGCGAACCCTATCAGTCGTGCTCGACTGCCATCGTTCGGCATCAATCGGAAGCCGAAGAGGATCGAAGCAGCGGTGACGAACATCATGAAACTGTAGCCGTCCATGAAGATTGCGACGGTGCACAGGGCGATGAACCAGGCGACGCGTCGCAAGCGCGTGGACATACGAATAACGCCAGCATCCAGAATGGCCAGGCAGCTCGAGATGTACAACGGAAGCATCCCCAGCCCGAGCCCCAGCGAGGAGTAGCCTTGGTGTGCCCAGACCATGGGCAAACTCATCCATGCCGTCGCGGAAAGCGCGGCGACGCACCCGCGAGCACCGAGCTTGCGGGACAACCGGTACGCACCTGCGTATCCCACCGTGAGCCAGAGAGCCACCGCGAGCGAGTAGGCATCGGCTGCTCCTGTGCCGAGACGGATCGGCCAGGCGGCAGCCCATGCCAATGGCAAGCCTGTCGCCAGGGCCGTTGGTACGGGGTAACCGAACGCGTGCCCATGGAGGGAGTACCAGTGTTGATTCGCAAACGCCTGCGCGTAGCCCATCATCGAGGCGGCCTGCCCGAGCGTGGGTGTCGCGAGGAAGGGAACGGCACCGTTGACGAACAGCGTCCAAAGCAGACCGGCGATGGACAAGACAGCTACGACGATAGAGTGACGGGTGACGACGTTCCTCATTGACTCATTTCCTGCGGAGGCTGTGGCGGCTGCGACTGAGCAGACCGCCATACCCAGCCGATCACAAACGCAAGGACGTCTGCCAGCGTTGTCGCAAGACGGCATGTGACGCTTAGTGCGATAGCCGTCCCTTCGCCAACAAGAGGCGTAAAAAGGAGGACCATCATGGATTCGCGAACGCCAATGCCAGCGGGGGCTCCAGGTAAGGCGAAGCCGGCAAGCCATGCGAGTGCGAAGAACCCGCTGACTTGCAGCAACGGTGCTGACGGGGCACCAAACAGATAATGCGACTGCCATTGCAGCACGATGCCCATGCACAGCGAGCACGTCACGTAGAGGAGGGAGACCTGAAGCGCTGCCATCCAGCCAGGCGCGCTGATACCGTTCACGCCGAACAACCTCGCGACCAATCCTGGAATGAGACGCTTGGCCAACGTGATACCCAGCCAAGGTGAGGCAAGGAGTCCAAGAAAGCCGATCGCCAGCCCGGCCGCGTTGGCCCATGACGGGAGAAACGAGAGAGCCGACCCAAAGAATAGGTAGAGCGACAGGGCGGCCAAACCGAGTGCTGTCCCAGCGCCCCAAAGAACTTCCGTCACCATGGTCGCCAATGTCACGGGCAGCGGAATGCCCACGGCCTTGCCCAGCACGGCGCGTCCCACATACTGGCCGACATTACCCGGCAGGTATTTCCCGAACTGGGCAACGAGATAAAGGCTTATGATGCGCGGCCATGGGATGTGAAGCGCCTGATCGCGGAGCAGCACCTGCCAGATGACCGCCGAAAGTACGATGGCGAACGCCGCGACGACGGAGGAGCCGATACCGACCGCAACTGTCGTGGCATTCCACGCGACGTGCGGCATGTGACCGGCATTGACGACGACGCGATGGATGAAGAAGGCCATCGCGGTAGCGACGACCAACCATCCGAGTATTCGCTTCGCGAGGGTGAGGCTTGACGCCTTCATTCGCCCAACCGATAAGCGTTTATGGTCTGCTCCGCGACGGCGGCCCACGAGAATTTTGTGGAAACGACGTGCTGCGCCCGTCCGACGAATACGCGCCGCTCGGCCAGAGTCCATCGTTCTATCTCGCCGATCTTTTCCGCCCAGGTGACGGCGTCTTTTGCGGGCAGCAAGAATCCCGTCTCACCATCCACGACAGCGTCCACGATGCCTTCGATGCCACTGGCCAGGAGGACGCCGCCATCGGCCGCAGCTTCCAGAGCCGTGAGGCCGAAGCCTTCGACATCCAACCCATCGGAGGGAATGTTGGGCATGACGACGACGGTCGCCTCACGCCGAAGCGCATGGAGCGCGTCGTCCGATACGAAATCACGGTACTCGATGCGCTCCGATCCCTCTAGCGCCTCCCTTTCCTGAGCGTCCCAGCATTTGCCGACAACGACAAGTCGCAGCCTCGGCGGCAACAACGGCAACACTTCGCGCGCAAACCATGCAGCGCCCTTGCGTCGCACCAATCGACCCACGAAGAGGACGAACGGACGGGAAGCAGGCGTGTCTGCCATCGGAGACGATGACGACGGAGGATCTACGCCAAGCGTCACAACGATGACGTCCTTGAAACCGGCCTCCCGACACAGGGCGGCTGTTGGCCCCGATATCGCGATGATTCGGACGGACCGGCCGATCAGTCGGATGCCAAGACTCAGGTAACTGCGGTATATCCATGGCAGGGCACCTCGTCTTCGACCATAGATCAGATCGAGGCCATAAGCCGTTATGGCAACGCGCGGTGCGGATTTCGCCCATCGCGCAATCAGTGCCAGGGGCCAGAGCACCAGGTCGCCAATGTGAACCACGTCTACTTTTCGACGCAGGAGCAACGCCGCAGACTCAAAAACGAACACCGCAAGTGAGGCC
>NZ_JBFUAT010000022.1:0-77298 GCF_056406135.1 Luteibacter sp. P1_D3
GGGGCTGATCGTCGGCGCGTCGCTCATGGCGGGGACCTTCTTTGGCAAGTCCATCGTGGGCCGCATTCCTGCCCACCGCTATGCTCACGTGGTCGACGCCCTGATTCTTTGCTCGGGCATCTCGCTGGTGTGGGCGGCCTTTGTCGGTAACGCCTGATCGAAGGCGCGCCGACCTTGGTCGTCACTGACGCACACGGCGCCAGACGACCTCGCCATGCGCGCCTTCCGCTGCGCCACTCGACGGCTTCGCCACGGTGTACGTCAACTCGTCGCCCTTGATGACAAACGTACTGTCGCCGCCTTTTCCGTCCCAGTTGGGAAACGACGCCTGCTTCATATGGCTGTGCATGACCATGCCCTCGACGCTCACCGTGCCGTAGTGCGCGTTGAAGTCGAGCGAGGCGGCGCGGTATTCCTCCGGCGTGCCCTTGGACTTGTCGTTGACGGCGAAGGGCATGCGGTTGGCCCGCACGATATCCATCATGTAATTGCCCTGCGCATCGATCAGCCACAGGCCTTCGGGGTTCGGCCCGTAGAGTTCGACGCGGTGGCCATCCGGATAGACGTTGTCGCAACGGACCAGGGTCCAGGCGCCGGCCAGCACACCTGGGCCGGTCGAGGGAGCCTCCGCGGCAGAGGCGGTGAACGACGAGGCCGCCATGGCGAGGGCAGTGGTCAGGACGAAGAGTGGGGAGAGCTTCATGACGGGAGCACCTTGGGTGAGGGTGGGTGGGGTCATCCTCGCCGCCGGCCTGGGTTTTGATAATTGGCCTGGTTCTTCATTGACCTTCAAATGGTATTTGAAGATGATCCGACCAGGCAGCCCGCCTGACCGGACGCGACGCCATGAACCGTCTGAGCGACATGCAGCTGCTCGTCGACGCCGCCGACCTGGGTAGCCTGTCCGCCGCGGGCCGTCGTGCCGGGCTCTCGCCGGCGGCAGCCAGCGCCTGCGTACAACGCATCGAAGCCGCGGTGGGGGCGAGGTTGTTCGAGCGGACCACGCGCCAGCTTCGCCTCACCGACGAAGGTCGCACCTATCTCGGTTATTGCCGCATCGCCATCGATGCGATGAAGGAAGGCGAGCGAGCCGTGCGTAGTGGCACCGATATGGTGAGCGGCACCTTGCGCGTTTCTGCGCCGTCGGATCTCGGACGCAACCTGCTGCTCGACATCCTTGATGGGTTCATGGCCATCCATCCCGATGTGCGGATCGTTCTTTCGCTTGCTGATTCGATTTCTCGATTCGTTCCCGATGACGTGGATGTCGCCATCCGTGTCGGTCCGCTCGAGGACAGTGCGTTGGTGGCGCGTCATCTGATCGACAGTCGCCGTGTGGTCTGCGCGTCGCCCTCGTGCATCCAGACGCACGGCACGCCGTCGCGACCGGAGGATCTTGTCGAGCTACCCACCTTGGTGCTTACAACGAACGCGGGCCCACGCGATGAATGGCGCCTTGGCGACACAACGGTGCGCGTGCGCCGCTATCACGAGTGCACCGACAGCGAGGTCATTCGTAAGTGGGCGATACGCGGTCATGGATTTGCGTATCGCCAGCAATGGGCTGTGGCGGACGACGTGCGGGAGGGGCGCCTCGCACTGGTCAACGCTCCCGCGTGGTCGGCCCCGTCGCCGATTCACGCGATGTATCACGCGAATACCTACCAGCCGCCGCGCGTGAGGCGTTTCATCGACTTTCTGCAGGCGGCGATGGTCGAGAGGCTTACGGCTTAGCGCGCTCCGCAATCGCTGCGAGCCTGCGGCGATCGTCTTCAGGCAAGGCATCGAACCACGCCGGTTCTTCACCCGGCTCCGGAAGCACGTGACCAAACTCGGCCATGAGGCTGGGGCGGATTTCGCTGAGGTAGATCCAGATCGCTCGCGTTGGCAGGCCTGACGCTTCGGCGACATCGCGGACCAGACGTTCGACCAGCGTTCGCTTCTGGTCGTCGGTACGGCCGCTGCGAACATGGCCGTGAACGAAGAGGGTGTCGCCTTCAGCGGGCACGCCGCCGATAAACCAGTCGTCGCCCGGGGCGTGGTCGAAGACGACCTGGGCGAAGAAGGTGTTGGCGCCGGTGATGTCGGCGTGGGCGGTTGTGATCGCCTGGGCGATGCGTTGTTTGGTGGGGGCGGCGAGTGAGGCCAGGGTGCTGCGGACGATGTAGGTTGGCATGGCTGGTTCCATGAGAGTCGGCGCCGGGCCATCTTTGCTCAGGGAGCGTATTGCGCTTCGCCGTTGCCGAAGGACCAGTTTTCTTTCTTGATTTCGACCAGGCTGATGAAGACGTCCTGCGGACGCATGCCGACCGAATCGCCCATGTTTTTGACGATGGCCTTGTAGAGGGCCTTCTTCTGCTCGAGCGTGCGGCCTTCGTTGAAGGTGATCTGTATCGCGACGAAGTTGTCGCCGCGATCGATGCCCAGGTAGGTGCGATCGAAGATGAGGCCATCGGGATCGTGTTCGGCGATGACCTGGAAGCGGTCGTTCTCGGGTGCGCCGATACTGCTCAGCGCGTCGTAAACGGCTTGGCCAAGCTTGCTGCGATAGGACGTGTCTTTGCCACGAAGCAGGTCGATGCGGACGAAGGGCATGGGAGTCTCCGGATGGAATGGCGTCGGGGATGGATCAGGCGTTGAGCCCGACACTGAGTCGGGTCAGTTCGGCAATCGCGCTTTCGAGCACTTGCCAGCGCTCGGCGCCGTAGGTGCCGACCACGCGGTTCTGCGCGTCGTCCCAGAGCTGGCGCGCTTGCACAAGCAGGGATTCTCCCTCCGCGGTGAGGGTGGCCGTCTTGGCCCGGCCCTTCGTCGGCGAAGCGATGGCAATCCAGCCGGCCGACGTCATCGGGGTGAGCATCCGGTAGAGCGAGGTGCGGTCCATCACCATCTCATCCGCCAGGCGACTTAACGCCAGCCCCGGCTCTCGCCAGATGGCCTTGAGGATGCCGAACTGGGCGACGGTCACGCCGAGGGGCGCCAGCGTGTCGTCGTAGAGGCGGCTGAGGGCGCGGGTGGCCTTGCGCATCGTGGTGCAGGCGCAGGGCAGGTCGGTGGCGGGTATGGACTGATGCATATACATAGTGTAAATACATCATCGACGAAGTCAATGCCCCGCGGGAGGCTCGAAAACCCATGAAGTACGCCACGTATCGCCATGAGGGCGAAGTCCGTGTGGGGCAGGTCTCGCCCGATGGCCTGTCGGTCACGCCAGTGCGGGTCGCAGGCCGACCGGTGTCCGACCTGCACGACGTCTTCGCGGGAACCGCCGAAGCGAGCGGCGCCTCCGTGGCCGTCGCGAGCGTCGAACTCCTCGCCCCGATCCCCCGTCCGCGACGCAACCTCTTCTGTGTCGGCAAGAACTACGCGGCCCACGCGAAGGAGTTCGCCGGCAGCGGATTCGATGCAGGGCACACGGGGGCGCCGGAAGACCTGCCGACGGCTCCCATCGTGTTTACCAAGGCGCCCGAGTGCGTCATCGGCCACGGCTCGGCCATCTGGGCGGCCGAGGGCGTGACCGACTTCCTCGACTACGAGGCCGAGCTGGCCGTCATTATTGGCATCGGCGGTCGGGGCATCACGCGCGCCGAGGCCATGCGTCACGTCTGGGGCTACACCATCATCAACGACGTGACCGCCCGCGACTGGCAGAAGCGACACAAGCAGTGGTTCATGGGCAAATCGTTCGACACGTTTGCGCCGATGGGACCGTTCGCCGTGACCGCCGACGCTATCGACGGCGCGTCGCTCGACCTGTCGTGTTGGGTGAATGGCGGGCTTCGCCAGCGCGCGAACACGCGCGACCTCATCTTCGACATCCCGACGCTGGTCGAAACGATCTCCGCCGGTATCACCCTGCTGCCGGGCGACATCATCGCAACGGGCACGCCGGAAGGCGTGGGGATCGGACGCAAGCCACCGACCGCCTTGCGTCGCGGCGACGTCATCGAGATCGAGATCACGGGCATCGGTCGACTCATCAACCGCGTGGGCTGAACCACTCACGCTGTCGCCAGGATCAGGCGGCGCGCAGGTTCTCTTGGTGCATGGCGTCCAGCGCTTCAATCGTCGGCAGGCTCAGGGCGAACAGCGTGCCGGCGACGAGTTCGCGGCGCAGCGCCTCGCGCTGGCGGAACGCCGAACGATGCTTGCTGGCGACCTCCAGCTCACTGCGTTCCGGCTCGGTCGGCGGCAGGTCGAAGAAGCCGTCACCGGCGAGGACGCGAGCGGACTCGATCCAGAACGTGTCGTAGCTGGCCTTGATCCGCCCCGAGCGCGCATGGCCGTCGTTGCTGATCCCGCGCAGGCGCGGCAGCCCGTGCTGCGCGGCGAAGCCATATAGCAGGGAA
Organism: Luteibacter sp. P1_D3; assembly: GCF_056406135.1. Lineage (NCBI taxonomy): Bacteria > Pseudomonadati > Pseudomonadota > Gammaproteobacteria > Lysobacterales > Rhodanobacteraceae > Luteibacter > Luteibacter sp. P1_D3. Next base: position 4,350 of record NZ_JBFUAT010000022.1, read on the forward strand.
AGGAGCAGGTTCTTCGGGCGCAGGCCGTGGCACTGGCGGGTGACCAGGCGCACGCGCTCCTGGCCATCCTCGGTGTTGGGGCCTTGCAGGCAACCGACCAGCAGCTCGCCCGTGGATGGCAGGACGGTGAGGGTGACGGAGAAGAGCAGGGTGTCGTCGACCGTCGCCAGCGCGAGGTTCAGTTCGCCTTCGCAGCCTTTGCGTGTCGGCGGCATGAGCAGCACGCGCAGCGGTTCGCCGTTTTTCATCGCGGCCTCGGCGAGCACCACCTGGCCGTCGGCGTACATCTTCTCGAGCAAGCCCTCGGGCAAGGACGAGACGACGAAGCCGTAGTGGTCCGTGAGGGCATCGAGACGCTTACGCGCGCCGAAGCGCCGGCTGATGAAGCGGTGCTGCCAACGCTCGACCAGACGGCCATCACGTTACGCAGCTTCGCGCAGGGCGGGGTGGCTCTGGAGCAGGCCGAGCCAGCGCAGGTGACGGAGCGGTGCAACGAGGCATCGCGCCGCGTAGGCGGCCGCGTAGACACGCGACGAGCGACGCGACTGCCAGTCGTTACGCTGGCGGAAGCTCTTAGCAATCCGTTGCAGGGCGATCATGTGGGGGGGGAGCTTCGCGGGGACGAGCGCGGAGTCTCTTCGTAAAATCTTTCGGCTACCTTTCAGTTTTCGAAAGGATGTGCGACAGGCCTCCTGGCCTCACACCTCCAGCGGATCGTCCTCGTGCAGTTCGTCCATCCAGCCCTTTCTTCGGTGCAGGGCCCACTCCACATGCTGGGAGAACAACACGTCGATGGGGCCGCCCTGGGCCATGGCAGCGAGGCGACCTTCCGTGACATTGCCCAGATGCTCGGCCTGATCGGCGTAGCCGACGATGCCCTCGGCTTCGAGCTGGGACAGGACCAATTGCAGGTTGACGTGGCGGGCGTGCTGGACAGGCATGGCGTCTCGGCTCCAGGGTCTTCCTTAAGAAAGATCGGCGAGGGTCGCCCGGCCTTTAGCGCGGGTGTGTGAAGAACGTCACAGGAAACCGTTGCGTCGTGCCCAGGTAGCGAACAGCCCTGGCCACGCGGCCACCTCCGAGCCGGGCGTGCCCATGCCCCAGCCGTGGCCGCCGGTGTCGAACACATGCAGCTCGGCGGGGACACCGTTCTGCTTCAGGGCCTCGTACATGATCTGGCTGTTGCCGATGTTCGCGATGGGATCGTCCTTGGTCTGGGCGAGGAAGGTCGGCGGCGCGTTGTGGGTCACGTGCAACTGCACGGAGTACGCCTGCGCCGCATCGGCCTGGGTCGATAATTCGCGGCCGGAGCGGGTGGTGTCGTAGGGCTGCTCAAGCGATATGACCGGATAGAGCAGCGCCGCGAAATCGGGTCGCGCCGATAACTGGTCGGCCGCGTCGACGGGACGGTAGAAGTTGGCGGCGGAGCGTGTCTCGGCGATGCCAGCGAGGTTGCCACCGGCGGAAAAACCGAGGACGCCGACACGCGCCGGATTGATCCCCAGTTGCTGGGCGTGCGCGCGTAGGACGCGTATGGCACGTTGCGCATCCTGGAAGGGCGCGACCGCCGGCCAGTGGTCGGCGGGTAGTCGGTAGTAGAGCACCACGGCGGTGACGCCCTGGGTTTCGAGCCACGCCGCCGTCGGCATCACTTCGTGCCCCATGCCGATGCGTGCGTAACCGCCACCGCCGATGACGATGATCGCCGTGCCGTTGGGATGGGCCGGAGTGTAGATCTCGATGCGCGGCACGCTCACGTTGGAGACGGCGCCGCTGGTAGAAATGCGTTCGGGTCCGCGCGGGCCAGGGCCCTCGCCGGGCGGCATCGATGGCCACAGATCGATGCTCACGTGGCCCGCGGGTTCGGCCGCGCCTCGCGTGGAAGCGTGGCCGGTGCAGGCCACAAAGAAGGACGCGGCCAACAGCGCGATCCGGACACGATGCATGGATAAGCCTTGAAGTCAGTGCGGACCCGACCGTATCAGCCCGTCGCTTTCCCCTGGCTTGCGGGCGCTCCCTGTTCGGCCCACTCGGGCAATGCGGCGTTCACCTGGTTGAGCAGGTCGTCGAGATCGTGCGACTTACGCGCGAGGGCGTCGGCGCGCTCGACTTCAAGGCGTTGTTGTTCGTCAAAGTCGGCGCTGGCACCCGTGGCGGCTTCAACAATCAGGCGGGCGTACTCGCCGACCAGATCGGGGGAGGGAACACGAAACCAGATCTTGTTTTCCACCCAGCGAATGTCCGGCGAGGTGTGCCGGGAAAACACGGCCTCGCAGCGGGTGGCGAACAGGCGTAGCCAGGGATCGGTCGGCGGGCTGCTCAGGTCGGCGAGCACGCAGTAGCCGACGTCGTCTTGCCTCGCGGCGGAAAACCCGCTGACGCGGGGACCGGGTTGGATGATCGTGGTCATGGCGCCTCCGGGAATCCCCACGAGATATAGGCTGCGCCTTGTGGAGGAGCCGCGAAGTGCCCGCGCACGGGTTTCACACATTAACGTCCTGTGTACGCGATGCTGGTCTTAATCCGGCTACGGGCGCCTTCCGCCCATCGGACGCTGTGGTGAGAGACGAAGTCAGGCGTGCACGCGACACCCAAGTCATGCAGGACGTCCTGCAAGGCCGACGGACGGGGCTTGCCGGGCTGGCACCGTTCGCCGGGCCGGCGATCGTCGTGTCGGTGGCCTATATCGACCCGGGCAACTTCGCGACCAATATCCAGGCGGGTGCGCGGTACGGCTACGGGCTGCTCTGGGTGGTGGTCCTGGCCAACCTCGTCGCCATGCTGTTTCAGAGTCTGTCGGCACGCCTGGGCATCGTAACCGGTCGCGACCTGGCCCAGCTGTGTCGCGAGCGTCTGCCCAAGCCGCTCGTCTACGTGATGTGGGTGGTCAGCGAACTGGCGGCGATGGCGACAGACCTCGCCGAGTTCCTGGGTGGCGCGATCGGTCTGAGCCTGCTGTTCCACCTTCCGCTTCTGGTCGGCATGGCCATCACCGGCGTCGTCACGTACGCCTTGCTGCTGCTCGAAGGCATGGGTTATCGCCGGCTCGAACTGGCCATCGGTGCGCTGGTCGGCGTGGTCGGTCTTTCCTATCTCGTCGAGCTGTTCGTGGCGCCGGTGGGCTGGGCGTCGCTGGGACAGCAGATTTTCGTGCCGAACCTGCCCGACAGTGCCGCCGTGGCGATCGCCGTCGGCATCATCGGTGCGACGGTGATGCCGCATGCCTTGTTCCTGCACTCGGGGCTGACCGAGCGGCGCGCGCGGCCGAAGACCGACATGGAGCGACGACGGATCATCCGGCTCTCCAACCTCGAAGTGGTACTGGCGCTGACCGTGGCCGGCCTGATCAATCTGGCGATGGTGGTCATGGCGGCTGGTGCGTTCCACGGCAGCCATCCGGACGTGGCGAAGATCGAGACGGCCTACCAGACATTGGTGCCGCTGCTCGGTGGCGCGGCGGCGACGATCTTCCTGATCTCCCTGGTCGCCTCCGGCTTCTCGAGTTCCGTGGTGGGCACGATGGCGGGGCAGATGATCATGCAGGGCTTCGTCGCCTTCCGTATTCCGCTGTGGTTGCGGCGATCCATCACCATGGTGCCCAGCTTCATCGTCGTGATCGCCGGTGTGGATGCGACCCGCGCGCTGGTGTTGAGCCAGGTGGCGCTGAGTATCGCCTTGCCGTTTCCGATGATCGCGCTGGTGTGGTTCACCAGCCGCCGCGACACCATGGGTGTGTTCCAAAACCGCTGGCCGGTCGTGGTGCTTGCCAGTCTGGGTGCCTTGGTTGTGCTCAGTCTCAACGTGGTGTTGTTGCTGGACGCGGCGGGCGCGATTTCGCTCTGAGCTCAGGGTGTCGGCGCCGGATGGTCGAGCCCCGCGACGGTGCGCAACACGCGCTCGCTGAGGGCCGGCATGCGCGACATCCACGGCAGGGCGGTGTGGCGAAAGCTCGCGACGAGGCGATTGCTGCTACGTGCCATCGCCGTCACGGCGTGCACGCGTCGTACCACGCCCTTGTGTACAGCGTGACGTTCCCGGTGGTAACGCTCGAGCGCATCCATCGGCGTCGCTCCCGGTGCGGTGAAGTACATGGCGAAGGCGGCGGCATCTTCGATGCCCAGGTTCATGCCGCGCGCGCCGACGGGTGAATGCACGTGGGCGGCATCGCCCCCAAGTGCGATGCGATCGATGGCGCAGCGATCGGCGACGCGGTGTGCCACATGGAACGACGATTCCCAGATCGGTTCACTGGAAACCGTTCCCGTCGGTAGCCGGGCGAGGGGATTGGGTAGATTGGAAATGACACGCCATATCTCATCGTTCAGCGCGAGAAGGAAGATCATTCCCTCGGGATGAAACAGGATATGCGCGTGATCGAGGTCGAGCGTCGTCTCAAGCGGTACGTCGTAGAGTGGCCAGGATTCCGGATGGGACGAGCCAGAGAAGCCGATCTCGAGTGTCTCGCGGAAGTCGCTGCGCGAGCCGTCTGCAGCGAATACAGCAGCGTACCCGCGCTCTCCATCGCTGGCGCCGTTCAATGCCACCCGTACTTCGTTGTCGTCCTGACCCACGCATCCGGCGCGCAGGCCGCGTTCGATGGAAATGTTTCGCGCGAGCAACGCCTCGGTGAGGAGCGCTTCGCTTCGTTCCTGCGACAGGACAGTGAGGCCGTAACGCGGATGCATCGATTCGGCTTCGACCGTCGCCAGTACCTTGCCGTTCTCATGAAAACGCACGCCGCGAACGCGTCGGCCCTCGGCAAGCATGCGTTCGGTCACGCCCGTCCCGGCGAGAAGATCCAGCGTCCGCGGATTGACCACCAGGGCACGCGAATGGGCGGCTGGCTGCAGCGCGGCATCCACGATCCGCGCCTTTACGCCGTGGACGTCGAGAAACAGGGCGGCGGCCAGTCCGGTGGGGCCGGCTCCGACGATCAGGACAGGCGGCTGGCTCATGCATGCACTCCGCGATGGCGTTGCGCCGATCATAGCGGTGCGACGTCGACCTGGCGTCAGTGCGTCAGACGCCGGTGTCGAGCACCCCCAGCGATGACAGGGTCGCGTGCAACCCGGTGTCGATAGGCGTGGAGGGGACGGCACCGAGGAACGCGTGCAGTCGCGTACCGTCCAGTTGCAGCGGCGCGCGCCAGAGATAGCGCATCTTGCGTACCTCGCGCATCGTCGTGGAGAAAGGCGACGCCAGGGTGACCACGATCCAGGGGAAGGTGCGGAGTGGCAGGGCAGGCTTGCCTGACGCGCGACGCGCAGCGGCGTGGAGGGCGTTGCCGGTGACGTAGTGACCGCCGAAATGAAAGCGCGCGAACGTGTCGAGGTGATCCTCCCGAGCGAGAAGCGCGGCGGTCGTCGCAGCGACGTCAGGCAGATACGCCCATGCGTGGCCCAGATCACGCGGCCCAGGATAGTGCATGACGCGCAGGGGCTTGCCCGGCTTGACCAGGCCCTGCGCGAACCAGCTGCTTCCCGCGTTCGGTCCGTAGAAGTCACCGCAACGAAGGTTCAGCGAACGCACGCCATCGCGAGCGGCCGCTTCCAGGCGCCGCTCGAGCTCGACGCGGATCTCGCCCTTTCGCGTCGGCGCGTGCTGCGGACTGTCTTCACGCAGCAGGGGAAACGTATCCGGGCCGTAGTTGTAGACACTGCCGAAGATGACGATGCGTGCGTCGACGGCACGTGCGGCGGCGATCGTGTTGTCGATCATCGGTAGGACCTCCGTCTCCCAGTTCCGGTAACCGGGAGGATTGACGGCATGCACGATGGCTTGGACGCCTGCCGCTGCTGCGAGGACGTCGGCGGCGTTCATGGCGTCGCCCTTGACCCACTGGATGGGGCCGTCGGCGGGCATGCTGCGGCGCGTGAGGGCTTTGACTTTCCAGCCCTTGTCGAGGAGGGCCTGGGCGGTCGCACCACCGACGCCGCCGGTAGCGCCCAGGACTAGTGCGGTTCGGTGCTTGGTCGTCTGCATGGCGTTGGCTCCGTTGGGATGAGCGAAGTCTGGCCGCACCGCGGTCATACGGGAATTGCCTAAAAGCGTTGATGTGATATACGTTTTTGTATGGCTATGACCGACCCGACGTGGGATCTCTTCCGCTCTTTCCTCGCCGTACTTCGCGAGGGCAGCCTTTCCGGTGCCGCACGCAGGCTTGGCATGACCCAGCCGAGCCTGGGCCGGCACATTCGCGAACTCGAGGCATCGCTCGGTGTGCCGTTGTTCTCTCGCGCGTCGCACGGGCTGATTCCGACGGATGCCGCTCTGGAACTCCGGCCGCACGCGGAGGCGATGGCGTCGGCCGCCGCTTCGGCGCTGCGCGCCGCCTCGGGCGCGAAGGACGAGCTGCGCGGCGTCGTGCGTATCACGGCGAGTGAGGTCAATGGCGTGGAAGTCTTGCCGCCGATACTGGCGGCCATGCGGCATCGTTCCCCGGGGCTGGTCTTCGAGCTGTCGACGACCAACCGCACCGAAAACCTGCTGCGTCGCGATGCCGATATCGCCGTGCGCAGTTCGCCGCCGGATCAGGATGCGCTGGTCGCCCGCAAGGTCTGCGTCATTCCCATCGGCCTTTTCGCGCACGCGGACTATCTTGCCGCCGCCGGCCGACCGAAGACGCTCGCAGACCTGACCAGCCACGCCTTGATCGGTTACGACGAAGAGACACCCTATATCCGCGCCACCCGTCCGGCGGACATGCCGTACCGACGCGAGTTCTTCGGTTTGCGTACGGACAACGACCTCGCGGGGCTGGCTGCGATCCGGGCAGGCTTCGGCATCGGTGCCTGCCAGGTGCCGCTGGGAAGGCGCGCCGGGCTGGTGCGACTGTTTCCGAAGAGCGTGGATATCCCGTTGCCGATATGGGTGGTCATGCACGAGGACCAGCGCAGCAGCCTTCGCGTTCGCGCAGTATTCGACCATCTGGTGGAGGGCCTGGCGGCCTATGGCGGCAGTCGGGCCGGCGCAAAACTGCTAACCTCCGGCGCCTGACCGACCGGAGATTTGCCATGAGCCTGATCCAGACCCCCGTTTCTTACGGCGAGCTGATCGACAAGATGACGATCCTTCAGATCAAGCTGCAGGAAATCAAGGACGACGCCAAACTCACCAACGTGCGCAACGAGCTCGAACTGCTCGATGCGACGTGGAAGAACGACAAGGCCTCGGAGACCGATATCGCGGACGAGACCGCGCGTTTGCTCGCGGTCAACCAGCGTCTGTGGAAGATCGAAGACGACATCCGCATGAAGGAGCGTGCCCAGGCCTTCGATCAGGCGTTCATCCAGCTGGCGCGCTCGGTGTACATCGAGAACGACGAGCGCGCGGCGATCAAGCGCGAGATCAACATGAAGCTGGGCTCGACCCTCGTCGAAGAAAAGTCCTATCAGGATTACCGCGCCCCGCAAGCCTGATAACGCACTCTCGCCGCTCAGGTAGGAGCCGATTCATCGGCGATAGGGTGCTTGCCCTAACCTGGCCCGCTGCCGCGGGATCGCCGATGAATCGGCTCCTACCGGGGTGCGGTTATCTTGCGAGGGCGATTCCCAGATGGTCGGCGCAGGCTTCGAAGCGCGCGACCATGTCGTCGACGTCGACCAAATCCATGACGCCCGGCTTTTCGATCTTCGTGCCCCACGGAATTTCTGAGGCCGGCTTGCCGAAGAACTTGCGCGAGGCGGCATCGTATTTATCGACGCACCAGCGGCGATCCGAATACGGTCCGGAGCGCTCCGGGTTGCTCGCCGCATGCAGGCCGAGCACTTTCACGCCGGCCGCGTTGGCCATGTGCATCGGGCCCGAATCCGGGGTGAGGATCATCGCGCTGCGCGAGAGCAGGGCCATGAAACGCTTCAAGGTGTCCTTGCCCGTGAGGTCCATCGGCGCCTGCTTCACCGCGGCGAGGATGCTGTCCGCCAGTGCACGCTCCGGCTCGGACGGACCACCGACGAGCGCCACACGCAGGCCACGAGCCATCGCGTGATCGATCAGCGCCGCATAGCGTTCCACCCGCCAGTTGCGCACCGTATGGCTCGACATCGGGCTGACCAGCAGCGTCGGTGCATCGCCGGGCAGCTGTTCGGCCGCCCAGGCATGGGCTTCGTCAGGCACCGGGATATCCCAGCGCACCGCGGTCTGCTTCAGGCCGAGCGGCTCGATGAAGCTGGCCATGGCATCCAGGACATGCTCGCCGGTACGAGCGGGGATGCGTTCGTTGACGAACAGGCCGTGCAGGTCCTTGGACCGGGCGTGGTCGTAGCCGATGCGGCGATCCGCTTTTACGGAAAGACTCAAGAGGTTCGAGCGCAGGGCCACCTGCATGTGGAGCAGGGCATCGAAGCGGCGTCCGGCGAGGGCCTCGCGCACCGCGCGTACGCCAGCGCGGCCCTGGCCCTTGTCGAACGTGATGAACTCCACCCCCGGCAGGTCGCCTACCAGGCGGCGCTCGAGCTTGCCGATGATCCAGGTGAGCCGCGTCTGCGGCGCCTTTTCCTGCAGCGTGCGTATCAGTGGCGTTACGTGCGTCACGTCACCGATGGCGGAGGTCCGCATGACGCAGAGGCTGGAGTCTCCCGGCGGGAGGGGACGGCTTGTTAGACTGGGCAAGATCGATCACCGGATAGGAGGCCGCTCCACGGCGGCCCGAAAATGACAGAAGAACGCGTAGCGGAGGCGGCGGGCGGCACGATTCTGTTCGACGCCACCCGTACATCTCAAGTCGACAGTCTCTGGTTCTCGCCCACCCACTGGGGTGAGCGCGACGCCCTGCGCTCGCAGGCCGGCGGTCGCGGCGGCGTATCGGTGATCGAAACGCCGGCCGGTGAGGCCGTGCTTCGCCATTATCGGCGCGGTGGCATGGTGGCCCGAATCTTCGGCGACCGCTACCTGTTCACGGGCCGGGGTCGCACCCGCAGCGTACGCGAATTCCGGCTGCTGGCCGAACTGGAGCGCCGGGGCCTGCCGGTGTCGCCGCCGTTGGCCACACGCTACGTGCGCTACTGGCTGCGTTATTCGGCGGACCTGATCACCCTGCGGATTCCCGACGCGGCCACCCTGGCCGAGCGTCTGAACGACGGCGCCTTCAACGTCGCGCTGGCGGGAAAGGTGGGGGAGTTGATCGCCCGCTTTCATCGTGAGGGTGCCTGGCATGCGGATCTCAATGCGCACAACATCCTGGTCAATCCGCAAGGCCTGTACCTCATCGACTTCGATCGCGGCCGCCTTCGCCGGCCGTCGCTGCACTGGCGGCTGGCGAACCTGGCCCGCCTGAAGCGATCACTGATCAAGGTCGGCGCCCGCGATGCCGGCGGCGACACCTTCGACGCCGAGCTTTGGCCGGCCCTGATCGAGCACTACGAGCGGAGCCTGAAAGAGTGAGCTGGAACCTGCACTTCCTTGGCACGGGCGCGGCGCACGCCGTGGAACTCGGATCGTCCGCCGTCGTCGTCGAGCGCGACGGCCAGCCCCTGCTCCTGGTTGACTGTGGCCCGGACACGCTGGACCGCTACGTGGCCGCCTACGGCGCCCCGCCGCCGGCGCTTTACGTGACGCACGTCCACATGGATCACGTCGCCGGCATGGAGCGGTTGTTCTTTCGTCTCTGGTTCGACGAAGCCCTGCGCGGTCGCACGCGGGTCTACCTGCATGCTGGGCTCCTCCCGTGGCTGCAGGGCAGGGTCGCCGACTATCCCGGCGCTCTGGCCGAGGGCGGGGTGAACTACTGGGAAGCCTTCCACCTCATCCCCTGCACGCGCGGTTTCTGGCACGAGGGCGAGTGGTTCGACGTCTTCCCGACCCGCCACCACGTGCAAGGCACCTCGTACGGCCTCGCCCTGCGTGGCAGCTTCGTCTACACCGGCGATACGCGGCCGGTGCCCGAGGCGCTGGCCCTGCATGGCGCCCACGGCGAACTCATCGCCCACGACTGCGGCGTCGTCGGCAACCCGTCCCACACCGGGGTGGACGATCTGGAACGCGAGTATCCGGATGAGGTCCGCGCGCGCATGGCGCTGTACCACTACGGCAGCGTCGACGACGGCGAAACGCTGGTCTCACGCGGCTACCGGATCGCCCGTCCGGGCGAACGATTGCCGCTTCCGGCGCCCGAATCACCCCGACCGACCGCGGGTTGAGACGGTTTCGTCGTTCCGCCCTTGTCTCGCCGCACCGCTGAAGTTATCCTTCCGCTTCTTTGCCGGACAGGAAGCCGGGGAAGAGGATGTAAGTGGAGAGGTGTCCGAGTGGTTGAAGGAGCACGCCTGGAAAGTGTGTATACGCTAATAACGTATCGAGGGTTCGAATCCCTCTCTCTCCGCCAGTTTCAAACGTCTTTATGGTGACCCTGTCGGTCCCCCCGCGACGATAGTCCGTAAACTCCGCCAGGTCCGGAAGGAAGCAACGGTAGCGGACGACTCGGGTGCCGGGGTGTGGCTGGCAGGGTCATCGCCTTTTGAGGGCCGCGCTTTTCGGGCCGCGCTTTCACCCGTCCCGGGTCCTTGGCACAATCCACCGTCGTCCCAAGGTAATACGCATGTCCTATCAGGTCCTCGCACGCAAGTGGCGCCCGCGCAAGTTCGCCGAACTGGTGGGCCAGGAGCACGTGGTCCGCGCGCTCACGAACGCGCTCGACTCCGGGCGCATGCATCACGCCTATCTCTTCACCGGCACCCGCGGCGTCGGCAAGACCACGATCGCGCGCATCTTCGCCAAGTCGCTCAATTGCGAGCGCGGTGAATCGGCCGATCCCTGTGGCGAGTGCTCGGTCTGCACGGCCGTGGACGCCGGTCGCTTCGTCGATCTCCTCGAGATCGATGCGGCCAGCAACACCGGCGTTGACGATGTCCGCGAGGTGATCGAAAACGCCCAGTACGCGCCGTCGCGCGGGCGCTTCAAGGTCTACCTGGTCGATGAGGTACACATGCTCTCCAAGCCGGCGTTCAACGCGCTGCTGAAGACCCTGGAAGAGCCGCCGCCGCACGTGAAGTTCCTGCTCGCCACGACCGACCCGCAGAAATTGCCGGTGACGGTGCTGTCGCGCTGCCTGAAGTTCAACCTCAAGCGCCTGCTGCCGGAGCAGATCTCCGGCCAGATGCGCCATATCCTTGCCGCCGAAGGCATCGAGTACGAAGACGAGGCCATCGGCGAGCTCGCGCATGGCGCGGACGGTTCGTTGCGCGACGGCCTGTCGCTTCTGGACCAGGCCATCGCCTACGGCGGCGGTGCCCTGCGTGCGGCCGACGTGCGCGCCATGCTCGGTAGTGTCGAACGYGGACAGGTGCTGGGCGTGATCGAGGCGCTTGCTGCCGGCGACGGCGCGGCGCTGATGGGCGAGGCCGACCGCATCGCCTCGTACTCGCCCGACTTCGCCGGCGTGCTCGACGATCTTGCCACCGTGCTCCATCGCATCCAGCTGATCCAGCTGGTGCCGGGGTATCGCGAGGAAGAGGGTGACGCTGGCCTGACCGAGATCGCCAATCGCCTCGCACCTGAAGACGTCCAGCTCTACTACCAGATCGCTACCACCAGCCGCCGGGAACTCCCGTTGGCGCCGGATGCGCGGATCGGCTTCGAGATGGCGCTGTTGCGCATGTTCGCCTTCCGTCCGGCGGAAGCCGGGCAGGGTGCCGCGCCGTCCGCGCCTCGGGCTGCCGTGCCCGCGCCGGCCCGTGCCGCGATGCCCGCGCCGTCGCCTGTCGCCCCGTCGCGCTTTCCTACCCCGGCAGTGCCTGTCGCGAGCGCCCCGGCGCCTGCACCGGCTCCGTCGCGCCCGGCGCCCGCCGCACCGCCGGTCGCCGCGCCTGTCGCTGCGCCGGCACCGGTGGCAGCGCAGGGCCCACTGGTCCTCGATGCCAACGGCCTGCCCGACTGGCACGAAGTGATCGAGCGCGCGAATCTGCGCGGTCCGATCGGCCAGCTGGCGCAGAATTCCTCGCTGCGTGAACTCGACGGCGAAGGCATGGTGCTGGCCTTGCAGCCCTCGCACATGCATCTGGCCGTCGAACCACTGACCAGCCAGATGGAAGAAAAGGTGTCCCAGGCGCTCGGTCGTCGCATTCGCATCCGCTTCATTGCCGATCACGGCAATCTGGGCACGCCGGCGGAGCGCCGGGCCCAGGCGCAGGTCGACGCGCAAGCCAATGCGGTCGCCTCGATGGAAACCGACCCCTTTGTACAGACGCTCAAGCGCGAATTCGACGCGCGCGTCATTCCGCAATCGATCAAACCCGTGGAGCCAGGAACGTGAAAGGTCAAATTGGTCAGCTGATGCAGCAAGCCCAGCGCATGCAGGAAGACATGAAGCGTGCGCAGGATGAACTCGCCAAGACGGAAGTCACCGGGTCCGCCGGTGGCGGTCTGGTCTCCGTGACGATGTCGGGCGGCCACGAAGTGCGCGCGGTGCACATCGATCGCCAGGCCTTCGCCGACGATCCGGAAATGGCCGAGGATCTGGTCGCCGCCGCGGTGAACGACGCGGTGAACAAGATCGCCGAAATCAGCCGTTCGCGGCTGGGTGGCGTCACCGCCGGGCTGAACCTGCCCGCCGGCTTCAAGATGCCGTTCTGACAGGGCGTTACGTCACACGATGACTAACGGCTCCCGCCTTCTCGGCGAACTAATCGATGCCCTGCGTTGCCTGCCGGGCGTCGGCGCGAAGAGTGCCCAGCGCATGGCCTTCCAGCTGCTCGAACGCGAGCGGCAGGGTGGCCTTCGCCTGGCGGCGGCGCTCGAGTCGGCGATGCGCGACGTGGGTAACTGCACGCGCTGTCGCAACTTCAGCGAAACGCCGGTGTGTTCGCTGTGTTCGAGTCCGAGTCGTGATGCCCAGGTGCTCTGTATCGTGGAATCGCCTTCGGACCTCGCGGCCATCGAAGGCGCGACCGGTTACCGCGGCCAGTACTTCGTGCTGCTCGGTCGTCTCTCGCCGCTGGACGGCCTGGGGCCGGATGAGCTCGGCTTGCCCCTGCTGGTCGAACGGTTGGGCGAGGGCGATGTCGCCGAGATGATCATCGCGACCAATCCCACGGTGGAAGGTGAAGCGACGGCGCATTACATCGGCCAGCTGGCGAAGGCCGCCGGCATTCGCGCCACCCGTCTCGCCCACGGCGTGCCCCTGGGCGGCGAACTCGAGTTCGTCGACCGCGGCACGCTCGCCCATGCTTTCGGCAGCCGGCAGTCGGTCGGCTGACCTTCCCAGGAGTCTTCATGACCGACACGATCTTCGCGAAGATCGTTCGCCGCGAGATCCCCGCCGACATCGTCTACGAGGACGATGACGTGCTCGCCTTCCGTGACCTGAATCCGCAGGCGCCGGTGCACGTACTGTTCATTCCCAAGCGCGCGATCGCCACGCTGGACGACGCCGTCCCCGGCGATGCCGAGGTGCTAGGCAAGCTGCTCCTCGCCGCCGCGGCGTTCGCGCGGGCCCAGGGGCTGGCGAAGGACGGCTACCGCACGGTGATCAACACCAACGGGCACGGCGGCCAGACGGTCTTCCACATCCACGTGCACCTGCTCGCCGGCCGCCAGATGACCTGGCCCCCGGGCTGAGCGAAAAAAAAGCCGGCTTGCGCCGGCTTTTTCTTTGTCCATCAATGACCGCGTGGCGCCGGAGGCGGACGCACGATGATCGTGCGCGGGCGGTACCAGTAGGGATCGCCCCAGGGACCGTAGCCACCGTAACCGTAGCCACCCCAACCCGGACCAAAGCCCGGACCCCAGAACGGGTCGTAGAAGCCCGGCCCATAACGCTGGATCGGTACGCGCTTGGGCCACAGGTAGACGACATCGGCCTCGACGCGCGGGTAGGCGTAATCGAAGTCGCCGACCTTCTGCGAGACGGCGCCGTGCAGCGTACCCGTCACCGTGATCTCGCGACCGCGGGTGAAGACTTCCGGATCGTAGAAGCCGTCGCGGCAGGCCACGAAACGGCCCTGGCTGTCGGACTTGCTCGCCGTCGGTCGGGCTTCGTCGTCGAGCGGTTCGGACAGGACGAAGAAGCAGGTCTGCTGAGGACCCGGCTCCGTCTTGATGATCTCGCCGCCCCAGCGAACCTTCGCGCCCGGGGCACCGCCCTGTTGCGCGCCGGACGTCGAGACGTCGTTGAACTGGCCCTGCAGCGGCTGCGGCACCGTGGCGCATGCGCCAAGGGCCAGCGTCGCGGCGGCAATCACCAGCGATTTGTACATGGACATGTCACATCTCCCAGAGGCACCGGACACGGCCGATGCCATGTCCTTATTTGACCACGCGGCGCACCTTTAATTCCTTCACCCGCTGCCGGAATTCACTGAGTGATTCAGGCGGCGGTTCGTCAAAGGCATAACGCGACCACAAGTAGAGCTGGCTCAACCTTTCCAAGCCATTTCGTTCGGCAGGCAACGAGCGGGCAGCGCGTGCGAAGAAGTGTCGCGGACCTTCACCGGTCCGTCGAGTCACCCCGGCGCGCGCGAGCTTTCGTTCCAGACGTCTCATGCACGCGTCCAAGGCATCGCCTTCACGTCGTTGGAACATCGCCCAGCCAAGGGCAATACCGACGAGTAGCGCACAGCCCACCGCCAGGATGATCGCAAGATCACCGACCTCCGTCCGGCGGATGCCGAACGGTTGCAGCATGCCTTCCTGACGAAGCGCATCGAAGCCGTTAACGGCCTGGTTCCACCATTGGTTGACCACATCCCAGCGATCGCGTGCATTGTGCAGCCAGGCGATGTCGAAGAGGCCGCCGTCGCTGCTGTTGCCGGCGGCCGCGGCGGCTGCGGCGCCCAGGCTGACGCGTTCCGGACGCACGGCGCCGGTGGGATCGAAGCGTACCCATCCACGGCCTTCCAGCCAGACTTCCGACCAGGCATGTGCGTCGGCGCGACGGACGAGAAGGTACGAGCCGAGTTTGTTCCAGTAGCCGCCCTGGTAGCCGGTGACCACTCGCGCCGGAAGGCCAGCGGCGCGCATCAGGAAGGTGAAGGTGGAGGAAAAGTGTTCGCAGTAGCCTTCGCGTGTCTGGAACAGGAAGTCGTCGATGCGATCGCGGCCGAGCGGTGCCGGCGCGAGGGTGTACCGGAAGCCGCCATCATGGAACATGGCAAGTGCGGCCCGCGCGATGGCGAGGTGATCGTTGCCGTAATGGCTGGCCCAGCTCGTGGCCAGCTCATGAGCTCGCGGGCCGATGCCGTTAGGAAGCTGGAGCGCCTGCCGGCGCTGTCGGGGGTCCAGGGTCGTATCGAGCCGGTAGTCGACGGTCGCCGAGGCCTGATAGCGATAGACCTCGTCGACCCGGCGATCCGCCACGGCAGTACGGTCACTGCGCAGCCTCGCATCGGCCGGCGCGGCCATGGGCATGTCCATCAACGGCAGCACGCGCTGGCGCGTCGGTTCGAGCGTGATCTCGTAGGTAAAGCGCGGCTTGCCTTCGATCAGGCTTGGCTGGCGTGTGTTGATGTCGTAGTCCGGACTCCAGCTCTGCCCGTCGAAGTTCGTCATGGTGTATGCGCGGAAGTAGCGGCTTGCGTTCATCGGCGGGGTGCCGTCGAACGTCACGCGCATGGCGGGCGTGTCGTCGGTCAATACATCGGCCATCTCGCCGGGCGCCATGCGATCGGACAGGCCGGTAACCGACTTGTCGGCGGTGGGTGCGCCCCAAAGGGGCGAATTCAGGCGCGGCACGAAGACAAAGGCGAAAGCCGCCAGCGGGACGGCGGCGAGCAAGGTCACTAACACCGGCAGCAGTTCGCGTCGCAGGGGCAGTGCCGCCGGATCGACCGTCTCGAGCGAGCGCAGCGTCGCGACGGCCGGCACCAGGCCCAGGGCGACGATGACGGTGGCAGCAAGGCCCTGGTTGAAGAGCAGGGCACTCATCAGGCCGAAACAGGCAAAAGCCATCGCCACCCGCGCGTCGCGACGGTGCTCGCTCTCGAGCATCTTCAGTACAAGCAGGCCGACGGCAAACGCACTGCCGGGTTCGCGGCCGAACAGCGTGCCGTAATACGCGATGACGACGGCGAGCAGGAGAACGATCAGGGGCAGCTTGATCCAGAACGGCGCCTGGCGTCCGCCGGTGCTGCGTTGGCGCCAGCGCGCCGCGAGCACGACCGCGAGCGTGAGGGTTAGCCACCACGGCAGGTGCAATGCGTGGACGACGAGCACGCTGGCCATGGTCAGGCAGAGCAGGTCGAACGGGCGCGGCGCGAGCAGGGGCTCGTCGACCGGCGCGCGGGTGAGCGACAGGCGAAAGCGCGTCATGGCCGCAGCGCCAGCGCGGTCATGCAGCGGTGGTAGTGCTCGTCGCCCTGGGCGATATCGAAATAGCCGTCCGGCAGGCGCAGGCTCCAGCGTCGTCCAGAGTCCTTGGCTTCGTCGACCCAGCGGGCGAGGCGGGAGATGCGCGACTCGTCATCCAGGCCGTGCATGCTGTCCCAGTCCAGGCGCCAGTCTTCCTTCGGCGCAGGCTGTTCCAGGTCCTTCACCAGCAGGCCGTGGTGACGTGCGCTGAGCTTCCAGGCGATCTGCCGGCGCGGGTCGCCGGGGCGATAGTCGCGCAGGGCGGCCAGTTCGTCGCCAGCGCGGGGACGGCCACGGTCGGCGTCGCCCTCCGGTTCGAAGGGCGTCGGGCCGAGCGGTTCCGGGCGGGGATAGACGAGCACCGGGTTGTCCGGGTTGAGCCAGCTCCACGCGCGGAACATGCCGAGCGGCCAACGCGTATGTATCCGCATGCGTGGAAGAGACAGCCAGCCACGGAAATCGGTGGGCAGCGCAAACTCGATGGCGGTCGGTGCGCCAGGGGCCACCACGACGACGTGTTCGCCGTCGGCGACATCGAGCCGGATCGCCATGCGCTCGCGCTGGCTCGCGGCGATATCGAGGGAGACGCGAATCGCTTCGCCTGCGCGAGCCGTGCCCGCACGCAAGCCGCCGACGGAGACGCCGTTGAGAGTGCGGAAAGCGACCAGCATGCTTCCCGCCGTGGCCGCGCCGAGCAGGCAGGTGAGCATGAGCGCGGCGTTGTTCGCGTAGTTCAGCGCGCCAATCAGCATCACGGCCAGCAGCACGGCAAAGCCGAGGCCGAAGGCCGTCGGCACGATGTAGATGCGCCGTCGATGCAGCAGGATCGGCAAGGGCTCGCGTTTGCGCATCCGCGTCAGCGACGGCAGCTTGCGCTCTGCCCACGCCACGATCCGTTCCCCCGCTGGCGGCATCAGGGCACCGCGGTCTCGGCAAGAATCGCCCTCGCGATCGCCTCCCGGTGACTGCCCCGACCCGGCACCAGGCGATGCGCCGCCGTTGGCACGAAAACCGTCTGGACATCTTCGGGTATGACGTAGTCGCGCCCGCTGATCATCGCCCAGGCACGCGAGGCGGCCAGCAGGGCGAGCCCGGCGCGAGGGGAAAGGCCGACGCGAACTTCGTTGTGCTTGCGGCTAGCCGTGAGCAGGGCCTGGAGATAGTCGAGCAGGGTGCTGCTGACCTTCACCGCCTGCGCGGCGGTATGCAGCTGGCCGATCGCCGCGACGTCGAGACGCGGTTTCAGGGAGGCCATCAGCTCGCGGCGGTCTTCGCCTATCAGCAACGCACGCTCGGCGGCGGGATCGGGATAGTCCAGGCTCAGACGCAACATGAAACGATCCAGCTGCGAATCCGGCAGCGGAAAGGTGCCAGCCAGATCGAGCGGGTTCTGCGTGGCGACGACGAAGAACGGCCGGGGCAATGCGTGGGTCACGCCATCGACGGTCGTCTGCCCCTCGGCCATGGCCTCGAGCAAGGCGCTCTGCGATTTCGGTGTCGCGCGGTTGATCTCGTCGGCGAGCAACAGGCTGGTGAAAATGGGGCCCGGGTGGAAGCGGAACTGACCCGTCTCGCGCTCGTAGACGCTGACCCCGATAATGTCGGATGGCAGGAGGTCGCTGGTGAACTGGATACGCTGGAATTCGAGATCGAACGTGGCGGCGAGCGCGTGCGCCAGGGTGGTCTTGCCTACGCCGGGCACGTCTTCGAGAAGGAGATGGCCGCCGGCGATGAGGCAGGTGAAGGCCAGCTTGACCTGGCGCGGCTTGCCGAGCAGCACGCCATTCACCTGGGCCAGTGCGCCGTCCAGGCGGTGCCGGAGCATTTCATCGTTGAGCGGAGTGGTCGCTGACATGATCGATGCGTGTGCCCCCAGGCCTGGCAATGTCGATGTTTGAGCGTTCCAGTGTAGCGGCGGCGACGCGATCGTGGCGAGGCATGTTCCTCATCATCTTCGTCGTGGCTTTGCTGCTGAAAGTCGTCATAGCGGCCACCTTGTCGCCCTTCGGTGACGAGGCCTTCTACTGGCAGGAGAGCCTCGCTCCCGCCTGGGGTTACAGCGACCTGCCGCCGCTGACAGCCTGGTTGATCGGTGTGTCCGAGGGCATCTTCGGCCACGCGCTTCTGTCCATGCGCTTGCCGTTCCTGCTTATCGGCAGCGTGTTGCCCTGGCAGGTCGGCGCGATCGCGCGGCGCTTCGGTGGCGAGGCGGCGCGATGGCAGGCGGCGACGTTCGCCTTGCTCCTGCCGCTGGTCGGCAGCATGGGCGTGCTGGCCCTGCCCGATGTGCCGCTGACCTTCGCCATCGTCCTCGCCACACAGGGATTGTTGGCGGCATTGGCGACGAACCGCCGCCGCGACTGGGCCCTGCTCGGCACGGGACTGGCCCTCGCCTGGATGACGCACTATCGCGCCGCGATGCCGATGCTGGCGGGTTTGCTGTTCCTGCTGGCGACCCCGCGAGGCCGCCTGCAGTGGAAGCGGCCCGGCCTGTGGCTGGCCATGGCGGTGGCGGCGCTCGGGTTGGTCCCCCTGGTGATCTACAACCTTGCCGCGCGGGGCGCGGGTCTGGCGTTCCAGTTGGTCGAGCGCAATCCCTGGCGCTTCCATGCGGATGCACTGGTCCAGCCGCTGGAGCAGGCCGGTGCGTGCACGCCGCTGGCCTGGGTCGTGCTCATGTGGGCCTTGTGGCAGGCCTGGCGCCGTCGTGACCAGGCGCCGTTCGACGTGATAGCGACCGTCGCCGGCAGTTTCGTCGTGCTGTACTTCGTGCTCGGTCTGTTCGCCGACGACGTCCGTTTTCGTGTGCACTGGCCGCTGCCGGGATGGGTGCTCCTCTGCGCGGTCGTGCCTTCCTTGCTGGCGAGCGCCGGGCGTGGCTGGCGCCGGTTTGTGCTCGCGGGGTTCGTGGTCGCCGGCGTGGGCCTGCTCGCGGGCCTGGGGTATCTCGGCCTGGCCGCATCGCCGAACGGTGCCCGGGTGCTCGCGGGCGCGAAGGCCTTTCCTTCCAATTTCACCGGCTGGCGTGAAAGCAGTGAGGCCGTGCGCGCGGCGCTGGCAAGGGAGCCCTCGGCCCTCGTCGTCGCCGACAATTTCATGTTGGCGGCGGAGCTGCGTTTTGCCCTCGGTGCTGACCGCGTGGTGTATTCGCTCGATAGCCCACTGAATACCAAGCATGGCCGCGCACCGCAGCTGGCTGCGTGGGGCATCGACGAATCGGGTCTGGCGAGGCGCGCGGGCCAGCGTGTGTTGCTGGTGATCGACGAAACCTCGTTGCGCGAACGCGAAAAGCGCGACTGGCTTGCCTCGGTGTGCTCGCGGATCGACGTCGGCGAGTCGCGGTTGCGTCTCGATCTGTTCGATGGGCGCCGTCGCTTCGCGCTGTACGACGCCACGGCACGAGCTGTCCCGAGCCCGCGTGTCGCCCCCGATGATTGCGTCGTCTGGCGTGAGGCTTACCAGGCCTCGATCACGCCTGTATCCGGTTCGTCAGGGCAGGGGGATGCCGGCGTCGCGAAGTAAGCGGCAGGTGGCGATGAGCGGCAAGCCGATCAGGGCGGTCGGGTCTTCATTGACGATCCGTTCGAACAAGGCGATGCCCAGTCCTTCGCACTTGAAGCTTCCGGCGCAGTCCAGCGGGCGCTCGCGTTCGACGTAACGCTCGATGTCCTGCGTCGACAGCGGTCGGAAATGTACCCGCGTTTCGTCGACATGGAGGGCGGCCGTGCCCTGTGTATCGATGACGCAGACGGCGGTATGGAAGACGACCTCGCGTCCGGCACTGGCGGCGAGCTGCTTGTGCGCCGCGTGCACGGTGCCCGGCTTGTCGAGCACGGTGCCGTCGAGATCAGCGACCTGGTCCGAGCCGATCACCACGCAGCCTGCATGCGTCGCGGCAACCGCGCGAGCCTTGGCTTCGGCCAGTCGGGCCGCGCGTGCGGCAGGCGCTTCACCGGGCAGCGGATCTTCATCGGTCCCCGGCGACGCCTGTTCGAACCGGTCCAGCAGACGGCGGAGGAGGCTGGCGCGGTAGGCGGACGTGGAAGCGAGGATGACGACGGGCTGTGCGGCCACTCAGAATTCCTTGTGGATGTGCTCACGCACTGCCGTATCGAGCGCGGTCTGCGCATCGTCGAGGGCGCGCAGGCGCGGCTCGAGCTGATGCCGTGCCCTCACGAGGCCGTCGACCGCCTCGTCGAGCTCGCGCTGACTGGCTTCGGGCGCCCGGTCGCGGATCCACAGGCGTTGCTGGAGCAGGGCACGCAGGCCCGAGTCCACGGCCTGCTGAGCCTCGACTTCACCTGCGGCGGGCACGTCGGGACTGACCGACATTACTGAGTGAGCGCGCTGAAGACGGTCTCGGCAATCCTTGAGATCGGCTTCTAGGCGGTCGGCATTATCGAGCAGGTCCTTCATCGCGCCATGGCGTCGCCGCGTCCGCTGCTGGGCCACGGCCCAGGCACAAAGGCCGATAGCGGCCACAATGATGGCCGCAAGTGCATAATAAGCAAAAGAAAACACGCTAGCTCTTCCCCCTGTTGGGTGTGCTGCGGCAAACTACATCCTGGCCTGCGAGTCTGCACGAAAGCGCCCGGGCTGCGCAAAACCGCGCGCCGCTACGCTTTGCACTCGCTAACCGGTTGACTTCAGGTGGGTTGATGCCTACCATTTCCCGATTATGTCCGTGACCTTGCCATCGTCCGTGGACGCTTGGCGCGAAGTTCGTGCGCGGCGTTCGTTCCAGGGCTCGCTTCCCGTGTCGGCTTTTGCCCGCCTCGGTGAAGTCATTGCGTCGCCCGAAGGCGACGTAACCTACGAGCTGGACTTCGGTCGCGACGAGTTCAATATCGCCTATGTGGCCGTCCGTGCGAAAGCGCCGTTGACCGTGATCTGTCAGCGTTCGCTCGAACCGTTCGTGCTCCTGGTCGAGATCGATACACGTCTCGGACTGATCGTCGAAGAAACGGAGGAAGCCGCGTTGCCCCCGGGCTACGAGGCATTGCTCATCGAACAGGATGGAAAGCTCAGCCTGGTCGCGACGATCGAAGATGAATTGCTGTTGGCGCTGCCCCTGGTCCCGGTCAATCCGGACTACGAGTTGCCTGACGACATCGTTGGTGCCGACGAGGAAGAAGAACCCTCGCCGGATCCGTCTGAAAACCCGTTCGCGGCGCTCCGCGGACTCATAAAGTAAATCGCTGGAGATTTGTCATGGCAGTTGCCAAGAGCCGCAAGACCCCGTCCACCCGTGGCATGCGTCGTTCGCACGATGCGCTGACGACCGTTCAGCTGTCGACCGATCCGACCAGCGGCGAAGTGCACCTGCGTCACCACGTGACCAAGGATGGCTTCTACCGTGGTAAGAAGGTCATCGAAACCCGCGGTGCGGTTGAAATCGAAGACTGATCTCCCTTCGTAAGGGATGATCACGACGCAGGCGGCGCGGTAACGCGCCGTTTTGCGTTTGTGGCTTAGGGCCACGCGCACCTCCGGCCCCGGGCCATCGCCGCCCGGGCGAGTCCGCCCTGACGAGGGGAACGGTTCTGAAATACGCCCGCATCATCGGTACCGGCAGCGCACTTCCCGACAAGGTCGTGACCAATGCCGACCTCGAAAAAATCGTCGAGACCACCGACGAATGGATCCGCACGCGCACCGGCATCTCCGAGCGCCATTACGCGGCCGACGGCGAGACCACCGGCGACCTTGCCTTCCTTGCTGCCCAGCGCGCCCTCGAGGCCGCCGGCGTCAAGGCATCCGAGATCGACCTGATCATCATCGGCACGACGACGCCCGATCTCATCTTCCCCTCCACGGCCTGCCTCGTGCAGCACCGCCTGGGTGCGAATGGCTGTGCCGCCTTCGACGTCAACGCCGCCTGCTCGGGCTTCGTCTATGCCCTGGGCATCGCCAACGCGTTCGTGCGCAGCGGCCAGTCGAAAAAAGCCCTGGTGATCGGCGCTGAAACCCTCACGCGCATGGTCGACTGGACGGAGCGCGAAACCTGCGTGCTGTTCGGTGACGGCGCGGGTGCGGTCGTGCTGGAAGCCTCCGACGAGCCGGGCATCTTCACCACGCGCATGCGCGCCGACGGTGGTTTCAAGCATCTGCTGTTCAATCCGGTCGGTGTGTCCGCCGGTTTCACCGATGCGCCGAACCACGGTGTGAAGATCAACATGCTGGGTCGCGAAGTGTTCAAGGTCGCGGTCAAGACGCTCGATTCGCTGGTCGGCGAGACCCTGGCGGATGCCGGCATGAAGGAAGACGAGATCGACTGGCTGATTCCGCACCAGGCGAACCTGCGCATCATCGAAGCGACGGCCAAGCGCCTGAACATGTCGATGGACCGGGTCATCGTCACGGTGGACAAGCACGCCAACACCTCGTCGGGCTCGGTGCCGCTGGCGCTCGACTACGCCGTGCGTTCGGGCAAGGTCAAGCGGGGCCAGAACCTGCTGCTCGAGGCCTTCGGCGGCGGGTTTACCTGGGCCTCGGCGTTGCTTCGATATTGACCCCTGCTGGGGTAGGAGCCGATTTATCGGCGATCCCGCGAAGCGGGCCCGGGTGCCCGCAAGCACCCATCGCCGATGAATCGGCTCCTACCCAGAGCGAGGTTGGCCAGCAGACCACACGCCTGCGAATGGTGCATTCGCCCCCAAGTTGCTGGCACCATTCGCGGTTTGACGTTCCGGAAACCTCTCGCATGACCGCATCCAGCGCCTCGCTCGCCGTTGTTTTCCCGGGTCAGGGCTCACAGTCCGTCGGCATGCTCGCCGAACTCGCGGCAGCCCATCCCGAGGTCCGTGCGGCCTTTGACGAAGCCTCCGAAGGTGCCGGCATCGATCTCTGGGAGCTGAGCCAGAACGGTCCCGAGGAGCGCCTCAACAGCACCGAGAACACCCAGCCAGCGCTGCTGGCCGCCAGCGTCGCCGTATGGCGCGTTTGGGTGAAGCAGGGTGGTGCGCGTCCGGCCTACCTGTCCGGGCATAGCCTCGGCGAGTACAGCGCCCTGGTCGCCGCTGGCGCGATTTCCCTGAAAGACGCCGCTGGCCTCGTCGCCGAGCGTGGTCGCCTGATGCAGGCGGCTGTCCCGGCCGGTGTGGGTGCCATGGCCGCCATCCTCGGTGGTGACGATGCCCAGATTGCCCAGGTCTGCGAGGAAGTCGCCCAGGGCCAGGTCGTCGCGCCCGCCAATTTCAATTCCCCCGGTCAGCTGGTCATCGCCGGCCATGCCGAGGCCGTCGACCGCGCCCTGGCCCGTCTGGCCGAGCTCGGCGTGAAGAAGGCCGTGAAGCTGGCTGTGTCGGTACCCTCGCATTGCATGCTGATGCGCGATGCCGCGGACAAGCTCGGTGAGCGGATGGCAGCCATTGCCTGGTCGATGCCGTCGATCCCGGTCATCCAGAACGCCGATGCCCAGATCCATGCCTCCGTCGAGGACATCCGCGGCGCGCTGATGCGCCAGCTCTACCTGCCGGTCCGCTGGACCGAGTGCGTGCAGGCACTGGCGGCGAACGGCATCACGCAGGCGCTGGAGTGCGGTCCGGGCAAGGTCCTCTCCGGCCTGATCAAGCGCATCGACAAGTCGGTCGAGGCCAAGCCGATCGGCACGCCCGCCGAGCTCGACGCCGCGCTCGCGCTCGCCAGCGCCTGACTTTCCCCGTTATGACAGGAATCCCCATGACCCAGACCCTCAAGGGCGAGATCGCGCTCGTCACCGGTGCCAGCCGCGGCATTGGCGCGGCGATCGCCGACCGGCTCGCCGCACTCGGTGCGACGGTGTTCGGCACCGCGACCACCGAGTCCGGCGCACAGGCCATTGGTGAGCGCCTTGCCGCCCATGGTGGCCACGGACGCGTGCTCAACGTGACCGACCCGGCAGCCATTGAAGCCCTGATCGACGGCATCGCCAAGGAGACCGGTGCGGTTTCCCTCCTGGTCAACAATGCCGGTATCACCCGCGACCAGCTCCTGATGCGCATGAAGGAAGAGGACTGGAGCGCCATCATAGAGACGAACCTGACCTCGGTGTTCCGCACGTCCAAGGCGGTGATGCGGGGCATGATGAAGGCGCGCAAGGGCCGCATCATCAGCATCGCCTCCGTGGTCGGCGTCACCGGCAATCCCGGCCAGGCCAACTACGCGGCGGCCAAGGCCGGCATCATCGCGTTCTCCAAATCGCTGGCCCGTGAGATTGGCTCGCGCGGCATCACGGTGAACGTGGTCGCGCCGGGCTTCATCGATACCGACATGACCCGTTCGCTGCCGGAAGAGCAGCGTACGGCGCTCCTGTCCGGCATTGCCCTGGGTCATCTGGGCGAAGCCAACGACATCGCCGAAGCGGTGGCCTTCCTGGCCTCGCCCGCGGCGAAGTACATCACCGGCGAGACGCTCCATGTCAACGGCGGTATGTACATGCCCTGACGGGCAAGGCCTTCATCGGCCAGGGTCGACGGCAGTCGCCAGCGGCCCGTTTTTGAGAGACAATCATCGTTTCGCGCCCGGCCTAAGAAAAACCGGGCGTCATCCACGTGACGGCAGTGTGTTGGCGGGCCAAGTCCTTAGCCACTACAATGCCGCCGGAATTTTCCCTCGGGAGGTAAAGGCAACATGAGCACCATCGAAGAACGCGTTAAGAAGATCGTCGTCGAGCAGCTGGGCGTCAAGGAAGATGAAGTCACCACCAACGCGTCGTTCGTGGACGATCTGGGCGCCGATTCGCTGGATACCGTTGAGCTCGTGATGGCTCTCGAAGAAGAGTTCGAGTGCGAGATCCCGGACGAAGAAGCTGAGAAGATCACGACGGTTCAGCAGGCGGTCGATTACATCAAGGCCCACGTCAAGGCCTGATCGAGCGACTGGTTGTCGATCGGAGGCTTGCCTCCCGTCGATCTCCGAGCGACACGGAAGCTGCGCCTATAGGCGCAGTTTTCGTTTCCGCTTTTCGTAACCTGCGCTCGCGTATGGTTGCGTGCATAAAGTGCTAAGGAAACAAACGCATGAGTAAACGACGTGTGGTAATTACCGGCATGGGGATTCTCTCGCCGGTCGGTAACGATGTCGCCACCGCCTGGAAGAATGTCGTCGAAGGTAACAGCGGCATCGGCCCTGTCACCGATTTCGATACCAGCGCCTACAACACCCGCATCGCGGGCGAAGTCCGCAATTTCGTTGCGGCCGACGCCTTCTTCGACGGCGTTCCGACGCCGACCGACGAGGCGGGCATCAAGGCGCTGGAAGACGAACGTCGCTCCATTGCGAAAGACTTCAAGCGGATGGACCCGTTCATCCACTACGGCATCGTTGCTGGCGCCCATGCGTTCCGCCAGTCGGGTCTGGTCGTGACCGAAGAAAACGCCGGTCGTATCGGCGTCGCTGCGGGCGCCGGCATCGGTGGCCTGCACACGATCGAAGCCACCGCGATCGAGCTGAACGAGAAGGGGCCGCGCAAGGTCTCGCCGTTCTACGTGCCCAGCTCCATCATCAACATGGTGGCCGGCAACCTGTCGATCTATTTCGGCCTGAAGGGCCCGAATATCGCGTTGGTCTCGGCATGCACGACGGCCGCGCACAACATCGGCATGGCCATGCGCCTGATCCAGTACGGCGACGCCGACGCGATGCTCGCCGGTGGTTCCGAGCATGCGACGACGACGACGGCGATGGCGGGCTTCTGCTCGGCCAAGGCGATGTCCACGCGCAACGACGATCCGACGCACGCCAGCCGTCCGTGGGACATCGGTCGCGACGGCTTCCTGCTGTCGAATGGCGCCGGCATGCTCATGCTCGAAGAGTACGAATTTGCCAAGGCGCGTGGCGCCAACATCCTGGCTGAGCTGGTCGGCTTCGGCATGAGCGGCGATGCGTATCACATCACCTCGCCCAGCGGTGATGGCGCGGAGCTTGCCATGCGCAATGCCCTGCACGATGCACACATCATGCCGGAAGAGGTGCAGTACGTGAACGCGCACGGCACCTCCACGCCGGTGGGTGATCTTGGCGAAGCCAAGGCCATCCGCAACGTGTTCGGCGACCATGCCACGGCGAAGGGCAAGTTCGCGGTCAGCTCGACCAAGTCGGTCACCGGTCACCTCCTCGGCGCTGCCGGCGGTGTCGAGGCGATCTTCTCGGTCATGGCTATCCGCGACGGCATCATGCCGCCGACGATGAACCTCGTCGACGTGGATCCGGAAGTCGCGGCGCTCGGCATGGACCTCGTCCCGAACAAGGCGGAGAAGGCGGACCTCAACATCGTCGTGTCGAACTCGTTCGGCTTTGGCGGTACCAACGGTACGCTCGTCTTCCGTCGCGTCTGATCGGCGTGGCTTTCGTCACGCGAACCCTGGCCGGCCGGCGCGATCTCCTCGCGCCGGCCGCGTCGTATCCGGCGCGCTATCCCGCGCTGCTGGCCAGCGCGGTCACCGGCACACCACAGTCGCGCTTCGACATGCTCTTCGTTGCCGGCGATGCGTCGCTGACGCTCGGCGCGGACATGCTCGTTCGCGATGCGGCGGGCGAGATCGTTCCCGGCACGTTTCTCGATGCACTCGATGCCGCCTGGGCAACGCGACACCATCCACGTGTCGAGGACGGCCTGCCGTTCCACGGTGGCTGGATCGTTTACCTCGCCTACGAACTGGTCGGCCAGATCGAGCCAAGCCTGAAGCTGCCGTCGTCGAACGGCGCGGCGCCCGTCGCCTTCGCCCTGCGTACGCCAGCGGCGGTCGTCGTCGATCATGTCGAGCAGCGCACGATCCTCATCGCGGAGGAGGGTGCGGATCACTGGCTGGATGTCATGGCCGCCGATCTCGATGTGCCTCTTCCCGAGTTCGCCTTGCCACTGCCCGAAGTCGTCGACGAGGACGAGCCCTCGCGATTCCTCGACGGTGTGCTGCGTATCCACGAGCACCTGCGCGCGGGCGATGTGTTCCAGGTCAATCTTTCGCGGCGCTGGACGGCGCGGTTCGCCGAGCCGCCGTCGCCATCGACGCTGATGGCCGCGTTGCGTAAGGCCAACCCGGCGCCGTTCGCCGGTATGTTGCAGCAACCGGCCTGGGCGATCGTGAGCTCGTCGCCGGAGCGTCTTGTCGAGTCACGCGATGGCGTGCTGCAGACGCGTCCGATCGCCGGTACGCGTCCGCGCGTGCCCGGTGACGACGACGCGGCGCGCATCCGTGAACTCACGACGCACCCGAAAGAGCGTGCGGAGCACGTCATGCTGATCGACCTGGAGCGCAACGACCTCGGTCGGGTGTGCGTGCCGGGCAGCGTGAAAGTCGACGAACTGATGGTCGTGGAGAGTTACGCCCACGTGCATCACATCGTGTCCAATGTGCGCGGCCGGGCGCGCGAAGGCGTGACGCCCGGGCAGGTGATCGCGGCGACGTTTCCGGGCGGCACCATCACCGGCTGCCCGAAGGTCCGCTGCATGGAAATCATTGGCGACATCGAGCAGGAGCCGCGCGGTGCCTATACCGGCGCGATCGGCTATCTCGACGACAATGGCGACATGGACCTCAACATTCTCATCCGCACGCTGATGGTCGAGGGCTCGCAGGTCAGTTTGCGCGCGGGGGCGGGGATCGTGACCGACTCGGTGCCTGACAAGGAACTCGACGAGACGCGTGCGAAGGCGCGCGGCCTGTTGCGTATCTTCGGCGTGGCATGAGCGTGCGCACGTCGGTCGACTTCATTGGTACCGACCGGCTGGAGGCGGCAGATCGTGGTCTCTCCTACGGCGATGGTCTGTTTGAAACGCTGCGTGTCGTCGGCGACGTCGTGCCGCTCTGGTCGCGTCACGCCGAGCGTCTGAGCGCATCGGCCGCGCGCCTGCGCCTTCCCGTGCCGGATACCGATGCCATGCTGGCCGAAGTGCGGCGCCTGGCCGATGGCCTGGATGACGCGGTGGCGCGCATCACCTTCACCGCGGGCCTCGGTCCGCGCGGGTACGCCCGCCCCGGCCTCGTCAGCCCGACGACGGTGATCGGGGTGGGTCCCTTGTCCCTTGCCGCCGACGGGTACCGCGACGGCATCGCGCTGCGCCTGTGCGACACCCGTCTGGGCGACCAGCCCCTGCTGGCGGGGATGAAGCACCTCAACCGCCTCGAGCAGGTGCTCGCCCGTTCCGAGTGGGACGATGCGCGCTGGCAGGAGGGCCTGATGGCCGATCTGCAGGGTGGCCTTGTCTGTGCGACGGCCGCCAATCTGTTCGCCGTGCGGGACGGGCGCCTTGTCACGCCGCCGGTGGATCGCTGCGGCGTCGCGGGCGTGGCGCGCGCGGAAATCCTCGCCACGGGCGATGTGGGGATCGCGCCAGTGTCGATGCAAATGCTGCTCGAGGCCGACGAGGTCTTCCTCACGTCGGCGGTTCGGGGCATCCTTCCCGTTCGGGCTTTCGCAGGCCGAACCTGGCAGCCCGGCCCGGTCACCCGCCATTGGCAGGCGCACTGGTGCGGGATCGGCCTGCCGCTACCGTTCCGTTCGAAGGATTCCGATTGATGAAAGTGCGCGGCATCGCCCTCTGGCGGGTCATCTTGCTGGTGGTGCTGGTCGCGGCGATCGCCGTGGGTAGCTGGCTTGTTTTCGACTGGTCGCGCTTTGCGCGCACGCCGCTGAGCGTGCCCGTGGCCGGGCAGTGTATCGACGTGGCGCGCGGTGCTTCGTTCAAGGACATCGTGCGCGACCTGCGCGCTCGCGGTGCCAGCCGGGCCTCGCCGCTCTATTGGCGCGTGCTGGCCATCGAGATGCGCGCGTCGGGCCGCCTGCACGCGGGCGAATACCTGCTGCGCGCCGGCATGACGCCGCGCGACCTGATTGGCGACATGGCCAACGGCAAGGTGATGCAGCGCAATTTCACCATCGTCGATGGCTGGAACGTCGGCGACCTGCGCCGCGCGCTGGCCGCGACGGACACGCTGTCTCACGACACGGCGGATATCGATAACGAGGTCTTGATGAAACGCCTCGGCAACGAAGGCGAACATCCCGAGGGACGCTTCCTTCCGGAGACCTACGCCTACGTCAAGGGCGATACCGACTCCAGCATCCTCAAGCGTGCGCATGCGGCGATGGTCAAGACCCTCGACGCCGCCTGGGCGTCGCGTGCGCCTGACCTGCCGCTGGCCACGTCGTACGAGGCGCTGATCCTCGCCTCGATCGTCGAAAAAGAGACGGGCAGGGCGGACGAGCGCCCGCGCATCGCTGGCGTCTTCATCCGGCGGCTGCAACTGCACATGCTGCTGCAGACCGACCCCTCGGTGATCTACGGCATGGGTGAGAGCTACGCGGGCAACATCCACAAGAGCGACCTCACGACCGACACCCCCTACAATACGTACACGAGGGTCGGCTTGCCGCCGACGCCCATCGCCCTGCCGGGGCGCGCAGCCATCCAGGCGGCGCTGCATCCGGTCGAAGGCAAGGACCTGTACTTCGTCGCCAAGGGCGACGGCAGCCATGTCTTCTCGGCGAATCTCGACGATCACAACCGGGCCGTTGCCTGCTACCAATTGAAACGATGCCAGTGACGACACTCCAGCGCGGCCGACTGATCACCCTCGAAGGCGGCGAAGGCGCCGGCAAGAGCACGCTGCTGCGTGGGCTCGAGGCGCACCTGCGTGCGCAGGGTGTGGATCTGGTCGTCACCCGCGAACCCGGCGGTACGACCGTGGGCGAGGCGGTGCGCGGCGTGGTGCTGGATGCAGCCAACAACGAGCTTTGCGCGGAAGCCGAACTGCTGCTCATGTTCGCCTCGCGAGCCCAGTTGGTGCGCCAGGTGATCGAGCCGGCGCTGGCCGCCGGCCGTTGGGTGCTCTGCGACCGTTTTACCGACGCCAGCTTTGCCTATCAGGGTGGTGGGCGGGGGCAGCCCGTCGAACGCATCGAGGCCCTCGAGGCCTGGGCGGCGCTGGCGCTCAAGCCGGATATCACGCTGCTGCTCGACTTGCCCGTGAGCACCGGTCGTGCGCGTGCCGCCGGTCGCGGGGAAGCCGATCGCATCGAGGTCGAGGGTGATTCCTTCTTCGAACGTGTTCGTGGCGCCTATCGTGACCGGGCCGCCGCGGAGCCCGCGCGCTTCCGTCTTCTCGATGCAGCGGCGACGCCGGAGGCAGTCCTCGGACAAGCCATCCAGGGCGTGTCCGGCCTGCTCGCCGGAGCGGGATCGTGAGCCTGCGCCCCTGGCATGCCGAGGCCTGGGCACGTCTGCAGGCCCGTCGCGAACGCGATGCGTTGCCCCATGCCTTGTTGCTCGCGGGGCCTGCCGGCCTGGGCAAGCGCGATTTCCTGGCCACCTTCGTCAAGGGGCTGCTCTGCCAGCAGACCCACGACGGCACGCCTTGCGGGGCCTGCCGCAGTTGCCACCTGGTCGCCGCCGGCACGCACCCCGATGTCGCAGCGCTATCGTTCGGCCTGCGCAAGGACGGCGTGACGCGTAGCGAGATCGTCGTCGACCAGATTCGCGACCTTTCCGCACGGCTGGCCATGTCCAGTCAGTTCGGTGGCTGGCAGGTCGCTACCGTGGATCCGGCGGATGCCATGAACGCGGCGGCGGCCAATGCCCTGCTCAAGACGCTCGAAGAGCCGACCCAGGCGACCCTGCTGGTGCTTGTCGCCGATGAGCCGGCACGCTTGCCGGCGACCATTCGCAGTCGCTGTCAGCGCGTCGATTTCCTCGTGCCCACGCGTGATATTTCGATGGCATGGCTTGCCGGCGAAGGCGTGAAGGATGCCGAGGCGGCCCTCGATGCCGCGGGCGGCAATCCCGGCATGGCGCGGACCTGGGCGGCGGACGGCGCGCTGAAACAGCGCGGCGAGGTGCGTCACGATCTCAAGGCCTTGGCCGCTGGCCGTGGCGATGCCATGGAAGTGGTGAAGCGCTGGCAGGCCGCCGAGCCGGCGCGCTACCTCTGGTTCGCTGCACAGGCCGCGACGGACGAACTCCGCGCCCGGGCCGCTGGCAAGGCCACGCCGCTAGAGAGTCAGATGGACGACGAGTCGCTCGACGCCTGGTACGGCAAGGCCAATCGCGCCAGGGACGCCCTCCGTGGGCCGCTGCGGGTCGATCTGCTGTTGCTCGAGCTGCTTGCCGCTTGGCGTTGACGCCGTCTTATCGGGCGTTCGGACCTAATTGGCGTACCGTCCGCGATCCCTAGGAACCTGCCTTTGTCCCGCGACCCCGTCATCGACGGCAGTACCCGCGTTCTTGTCGTTGCGCCCCATCCCGACGACGAGTCGCTGGCCGCCGGCATGCTGATCCAGCGCACGCTCGCCGCCGGCGGCCGTGCCGATGTGCTGCTTCTCACCGACGGCGACAACAATCCCTGGCCGCAGCGCTGGATGGAGCGTCGCCTTGTGATCGATGCCGCTGGCCGGGCTCGCTGGGGTGCGCGACGCCGACTCGAGGTGGCGGCGGCCCTGGGCCGGCTCGGCGTTGGTCCGGAGCATCTGCATGCGCTCGGGTGGCACGACATGCAGGTGACGGATGAGCTGCGGCTGCGGACCTCGGCGGCGGTGGGCGCGGTCCGTCGCATCGTCGAGCGGGTACGGCCCAATCTCGTTGTCATCCCCGACCTGGGCGACAGCCATCCCGACCACGGCTCGGCGCACGTGCTTGCCCGGCTGGCGCTGTCGGCCGCGGGGTCGATGGCCAAGGTACTCACCTATATGGTCCACGGCACGGAACGTTCCGCGCCGGAAGACCTGATCGTCCCTGACGCCGATCCCGAGCGGCTGGCGACCAAGATCGATGCCGTGCTCGAGCATGCGACGCAGATGGCCCTGAGTCGCAAACGCATGCTCGGCGTGGCGTCGCGCCCCGAACGCTTCGACCGGGCGCCTGCTGCGCCAGGCACCGGTGCGCTGCGCCTGCCATGGCGTCCGGGCCCTTTGGCGCGCACCCGGCTGCGCCTGGTTCTTGCCGATGGGTTCGGGGTGCAGGTCTGGCCTTGGCGTCATGCGCCGATCGAGCGGGCAGGGGGGCAATGGGTGCTACCCCTGCGCGGCGCCCCGGGTCCCGCCTTCGCCAAGCTCACCGCCGACCTCTCCACACCCTGGATCTACGACCGTTACGGCTGGGCCGGAGAGGATCCCGAACCGGTCGGGCTTGTGGCCCGGGCCGCCGGGTAGCTAGGATGACGTCCAAACCAGGGGATTCCACGTGTCCATGAACGCCACCAGCTCCTCGCCGCGACAGGGCATCCTCTCGCTGAAGATCAAGGACGTGAACTCCCTGTACATCTCGTACATGCCGTTCCTGAAGACCGGTGGCCTGTTCGCGCCCACGGCCCAGCGCTACAGCCTGGGCGACGAAGTGGCCTTGCTGGTCACCCTCATCGACGAAAACGAGCGCCTGTCCGTGGCCGGCCGCGTGGTCTGGATCACGCCGGTGGGCGCACAGGGCAACCGGACGGCCGGTGTCGGCATCCAGTTCAACGAATCCCCCGAGAGCGAAGGTGCCCGTCAGCGCATCGAAGCCCTGCTCGTCGGTACCCTCGCCTCCGAGCGTCCGACCCAGACCATGTGACATATCGGCGCGTTTCGGCGCCGAATGTCGGTGTCAGACAAGTTTTCCCCTTATTAATACTTGTCGTGATACCTGCACGCACTGGTACAATAGATCGGTTCCCCAACGTGAGATTGTGGATATCCGGAGTTGTTGGTACGCAACGCGTCCCGACACGGATCGATCCATTTGGATCGATTCGATAAAAGCTCTGGCGACCCTAGCCGGACCGCTCGTCCCCGCCGACGGTCACTGATGCGCCCAGTGAGGCGCGGAGGTACGCAGCATCGTGCTTGCCCAATACTGGCCCGTCCTGTTGTTCATTGCCGTGGCCGTAGGCCTAGGTGTGGTCCTGATGGCGATCGGCATGCTTGCCGGTCCCAGCCGTCCCGACTCTGAAAAGCTCTCGCCTTATGAGTGCGGCTTCGAGGCCTTCGAGGACGCGCGCATGAAGTTCGACGTGCGCTACTACCTCATCGCCATCCTCTTCATCATCTTCGATCTCGAAATCGCCTTCCTGTTTCCCTGGGCGGTGGTGTTCGACAAGATCGGCGCGATCGCGCTGATCGAGATGGCGCTGTTCCTCGCGCTGCTCGTGGTCGGTTTCGCTTACGTCTGGAAGAAGGGAGCGCTCGAATGGGAGTGATGACCACCATCGATCGGGTGATGCACAACCCGACGCCGCTCAACCTCGTCGACGACATCCTTCGTCCCAACGGCGACGCCCCGGTCGTGAACCGCGGCTTCGGCGTGACCAGCATCGACGCCCTGATGAACTGGGCGCGTACCGGTTCGATGTGGCCGATGACCTTCGGCCTGGCCTGCTGTGCGGTCGAAATGATGCACGCCGGTGCCGCGCGCCTGGATCTCGATCGCTTCGGCGTCGTCTTCCGTCCCAGCCCGCGCCAGTCCGACGTGATGATCGTCGCCGGCACCCTGGTCAACAAGATGGCCCCGGCGCTGCGCAAGGTCTATGACCAGATGCCCGAGCCGAAGTGGGTCATCTCCATGGGTTCCTGCGCCAACGGCGGCGGTTACTACCACTATTCCTACTCGGTCGTTCGCGGCTGCGATCGCATCGTTCCGGTCGATATCTATGTGCCGGGTTGCCCGCCGACGGCCGAAGCGCTGATCCACGGCATCCTGCAGTTGCAGAAGAAGATCCGTCGCACCCACACGATCGCGCGTTAACAGGGCATCGCACATGAGCGTTATTAACGAGACCTCGCTGGTCGAACGGCTCGCCGCGCGCTTCGGCGACATGCTGACGGTGAAGGTCGACCGCAATGAAGTCACCGCCGAGGTGGCTCCGCGTGACCTGATCGCCGTCGCCACCGCATTGCGTGACGAAGCCGGCTTCCGCTTCACCATTCCCATCGATGTCTGCGGCGTCGACTACCTCAGCTACGGCCAGACCGAGTGGGACACCGACACCGCGCAGGGCGACAGCTTCTCGCGTGGCGTGGAAGGTGAGGCCATGGGTCGCTTCACGTGGGCCGACCGCCCGCGCAAGGTCGAGCAGCCGCGTCGTTATGCGGCGGTGTTCCACCTGCTGTCGATCGAACTCAACCAGCGCATCCGCGTTCGTGTCTTCTGCGAAGACGACGCCTTCCCGATCGTCCCGTCGGTGACTCCGGTGTGGCCGGGTACGGACTGGTTCGAGCGCGAGACCTTCGACCTGTACGGCATCATCTTCGACGGGCACCCGGATCTTCGTCGCATCCTTACCGACTACGGTTTCGTGGGCCATCCCTTCCGCAAGGATTTCCCGCTGATCGGCAACGTCGAAGTGCGCTACGACCCCGAACAGAAGCGTGTGATTTACGAACCCGTCTCGATCGAACCGCGCGTGCTCGTGCCGCGCACGATCCGTAACGACGCCGATCTCGATCAGGCCAGGGCGGAATCCGCCGATCATTGGCGGGAGAATTAAGCCGTGGAAGAAATTCGCAATTACACGATGAACTTCGGCCCGCAGCATCCTGCTGCGCATGGCGTGTTGCGCCTGGTGCTGGAGATGGACGGCGAGACGATCGTTCGCGCTGATCCGCATATCGGCCTGCTGCACCGTGGCACCGAGAAGCTCGCCGAGTCCAAGCCGTTCAACCAGTCCATCGGTTACATGGATCGCCTCGACTACGTCTCGATGATGTGCAACGAGCACGCGTACGTGCTGGCCATCGAGAACCTGCTCGGCATCCAGGCACCGATCCGTGCGCAGTACATCCGCACGATGTTCGACGAGATCACCCGCATCCTGAACCACCTGATGTGGGTGGGTTCGAACGCGCTCGATCTTGGCGCCATGGCCGTCTTCCTCTACGCGTTCCGTGAGCGCGAAGAACTGATGGACGTCTACGAGGCGGTCTCCGGCGCGCGCATGCACGCGACGTACTACCGTCCGGGCGGCGTCTACCGCGACCTGCCGGACCAGATGTCGAAGTACCGCGAGTCGCCGTGGCACAAGGGCGCCGACCTCAAGCGCCGCAATGCGTGGCGCGAAGGTTCGATGCTGGACTACCTCACGGAGTTCACCAACGATTTCCCGGCGCGCGTCGACGAATACGAATCGCTGCTGACCAACAACCGTATCTGGAAGCAGCGTACGGTCGGCATCGGCGTCATTCCGCCCGAGAAGGCCCAGGCCTGGGGCATGACCGGCGCCATGCTGCGCGGCTCGGGTATCGCCTGGGATCTGCGCAAGAAGCAGCCGTATGCCGCCTACGCGAACATGGACTTCGACATTCCGGTCGGCGTCAACGGCGACTGCTACGACCGTTACCTGGTCCGCGTCGAAGAGATGCGCCAGTCGAACAACATCATCAAGCAGTGCGTGGCGTGGCTGAAGGCCAACCCGGGCCCGGTGATGGTGCAGAACTACAAGGTCGCGCCGCCCAGCCGCGAAGAAATGAAGAGCGACATGGAAGCGCTGATCCACCACTTCAAACTCTTCACGGAAGGCTACGGCGTACCCGCCGGTGAAACCTATACCGCCGTCGAAGCGCCCAAGGGCGAGTTCGGCTGCTATCTCGTGTCCGACGGTGCCAACAAGCCTTTCCGCGTGCATCTGCGCGCGCCCGGCTTCGCCCACCTGTCTTCCATGGACGCGATCGTGAGAGGCCACATGCTCGCCGACGTTGTCGCGATGATTGGCACCTACGATCTCGTCTTTGGCGAAGTCGACCGCTAAGTCGACGGAGTGAACTGAATCATGAAAGCCACCGGACATTTTGAGCAGGTCAAGGACGTCGATCCCCTTGTCGTGCTCAACGATCACACCCGCAGCCACATCGATCACTGGGTCTCCAAGTTCCCGCCGGATCGCAAGCGCTCCGCGCTGATCCAGTCGCTCATGGCGGCGCAGGAACAGAACGTCGGTTACCTCACCGACGAACTGATCACCGCAGTCGCCAAGTACCTCGAACTGCCGGCGATCTGGGCTTACGAGGTCGCGAGCTTCTACTCGATGTTCGAGACCACGCCTGTCGGTCGCAACAACGTCGCCATCTGCACCAACATTTCCTGCTGGTTGAACGGGGCCGAAGGCCTGGTTCGCCATTGTGAGAAGAAACTCGGCATCAAGACGGGCGAGAGCACCGCCGATGGCCGCATCTATCTCAAGCAGGAAGAGGAATGCCTCGCCGCTTGCGCGGGCGCGCCGATGATGGTCGTCAACGGTCACTACCACGAGAAGCTGACGACCGATTCGGTCGACGCGATCCTCGACGGTCTTAAGTGAGGTAAGGGCAATGGCTAGCACCACTGGTCCGGTCGGACCCGCACCACAGGAACACCAGGTCGTCTACACGACCCTGCATTTCGAGAAGCCCTGGGCGCTCGAGAGCTATGAAAAGGTGGACGGTTACAAGGCATGGCGCAAGATCCTGGCGGAAAAGCCGGATCCGGCCGCCCTGATCGAAGAGATCAAGAAGAGCTCGCTGCGCGGTCGCGGCGGCGCCGGCTTCCCCACGGGCCTGAAGTGGAGCTTCATGCCCCGCACGGCACCGGGCCAGAAGTACATCCTGTGCAACTCCGACGAGTCCGAGCCGGGTACCTGCAAGGACCGTGACATCCTGCGCTTCAACCCGCATTCGGTCATCGAAGGCCTGGCGATCGCGTGCTACTGCACGGGCTCGACCGTCGCCTACAACTACCTGCGTGGCGAGTTCCACCACGAGCCGTTCGAGCACATCGAAGAAGCCCTGAAGGAAGCCTACGCGGCTGGCCTGCTCGGCAAGGACATCGATGGCTCCGGTATCGACGTGGACATCTACAACGCCCTCGGCGCCGGCGCGTACATCTGCGGCGAAGAAACCGCGTTGATGGAATCGCTGGAAGGCAAGAAGGGCCAGCCGCGCTTCAAGCCGCCGTTCCCGGCCGGTTTCGGCCTGTACGGCCGTCCGACCACGATCAACAACACCGAGACCTATGCCTCGGTGCCGGCGATCCTGCGCAACGGCGCGGAGTGGTTCCTCAACCTCGGCAAGCCGAACAACGGCGGCCCGAAGATCTTCTCGGTCTCCGGCCACGTGGCCAACCCGGGCAATTTCGAAATCCGTCTGGGTACGCCGTTCTCCGAGCTGCTGCAGATGGCCGGCGGTATCCGCGGCGGCAAGAAGCTCAAGGCCTGCATCCCTGGCGGTTCGTCGATGAAGGTGCTCACGGCCGAGAAGATCATGGAATGCACGATGGACTACGACTCGCTGCAGAAGGCGGGTTCGGGTCTGGGTTCGGGTGCCGTGATCGTGATGGACGAGACCACCTGCATGGTCCGCGCCTGCCACCGCATCTCGCGTTTCTACATGGCGGAGTCGTGCGGCCAGTGCACCCCGTGCCGCGAAGGCACCGGCTGGATGCACCGCGTGCTCTCGCGCATCGTGGAAGGCAAGGGCACGCAGGAAGACCTGCATCGCCTGAAGGCCGTCGCCGGCCAGATCGAAGGCCACACCATCTGCGCGTTCGGCGAAGCCGCCGCGTGGCCGGTGCAGGGCTTCCTGGCCAACTTCTGGCACGAATTCGAATACTACGTGGAGCACGGCCGTTCGATCGTTGACGGTCCGGCGGACACGGTCACCACTGGAGTCGCTGCATGAGTGCGCAGCCCGTAGCCAATGCCGCGCCGGACCTCGTCAATATCGAAATCGACGGCGTCCCGGTGCAGATCGCCAAGGGTCGGATGATCATCGAGGCGGCAGACGCCGTCGGGATTCCCATCCCGCGCTTCTGCTACCACCGCAAGCTTCCGATCGCCGCCAACTGCCGCATGTGCCTGGTGGAAATCGAGAAGATGCCGAAGCCGGCACCGGCATGCGCCACGCCGGTGGGCGAGGGCATGAAGGTGTTCACGCGTTCGGACAAGGCGCTGAAGTCACAGCGCAACGTGATGGAATTCCTGCTGATCAACCATCCGCTGGATTGCCCCATCTGCGATCAGGGCGGCGAATGCGAACTGCAGGACGTCTCGCTCGGCTACGGCCGTTCGGTGTCGCGCTATAACGAGCGCAAGCGCACTGTTTCCGACGAGAACCTCGGGCCGCTGATCGCGACCGAGATGACCCGCTGCATCCAGTGCACGCGCTGCGTCCGCTTCACCAGCGAGATCGCCGGTACGTACGAACTCGGCGGCATGAGCCGTGGCGAGAACCTGGAGATCGGCACCTACATCGGCAAGACGATCGAGAGCGAACTGTCGGGCAACATCATCGACGTCTGCCCGGTCGGCGCGCTGACCAACAAGCCGTTCCAGTTCCAGGCCCGCGCCTGGGAGCTGGTCGCGCGCCCGTCCGTCGGTTACCATGACGCGCTGGGTTCCAACCTTTGGATGCATACGCGCCGCGGTGAAGTGCTGCGCAACGTGCCGCGTGACAACGAGACGATCAACGAATGCTGGTTGTCCGACCGTGACCGCTACAGCCACCAGGGCCTGTACGCCGCGGATCGCGTGAAGTCGCCGATGGTCAAGCGTAACGGCCAGTGGTCGGCAACGACCTGGGACGACGCGCTCGCGGTCGCCGCCGAAGCGTTGAAGAGCGTTCCGGGTTCGGACCTCGGCCTGCTGGTGAATCCGGCGACGTCGAACGAGGAGGGCGAACTGCTCATCCGTCTCGCTCGCGGCCTGGGCAGCGCCCACATCGACCACCGCCTGCGTCAGCTCGACTTCGCCGACAACGCCTTCGCGAAGGCGTTCGCCTCGCCGATCGCGTCGTTCGACAAGGTCAAGGCCGCGCTGCTGGTCGGCTCGGACCTGCGTAACGAAGTGCCGCTGCTCAACCATCGCGTCCGTCAGGCGGTGAAGAAGGGCGCCAAGGTTTACGCGGTCAATCCGGCCCACTTCAATTTCAACTACCCGCTGGCCGGCGAGTCCGTCGCTGCGCCGCATGCGCTGGTCGCCGAACTGCTGGTCCTGGCCAAGGCCGCCAGCGAGAACGGCGCCACGGTGCCGGAGTCGATTGCATCCGCTCTCAACGGGGTGGAAACGACCGACGCTCACCGCGCGGCGTTCAAGGCGCTCGGTGAGAACGCGGTGGTCATCCTCGGCCACGCCGCGGTGACCCACCCGGAAGCTTCGTGGTTGCGCGCCATCGCTCGCTTCATCGCACAGGCTGCCGGTGCCTCGTTCAACGAGATCCCGGTCGGCGCCAATGCGCTCGGCCTCGCGTCGGTCGGCGTCCTGCCGACCGCCGGCGGTCTCGATGCACGCGGCATGCTTGCCCAGGCGCGCAAGGGTTACGTGCTCTACAACGTCGAGCCGCCGCACGATTTCGCCGATGGCACGCTTGCCCTGCAGGCGATGCATTCGGCGCAGACCGTGGTTGCGTTCGCTGGCTTCGCCAGCGATGCGCTGAAGGATTCGGCGGATGTGATCCTGCCGATCGGCCTGACGCCGGAAATCGACGCGACCCTGGTCAACGTCGAAGGTACCGCGCAGACCGTGCTGCCGGGTGCCAAGGCACCGGGTGAGGCACGTCCGGGCTGGAAGGTACTGCGCGCGCTGGGCGGCATGCTCAACGTGGCCGGCTTCGAGTTCGACGATCTCGTCGGCCTGCGTGCGGGTCTGACCGAGCGTGCGTCGGAGGTTCGTCCCTCGCTCGCCACCCGCGCCTCGGGCGTGTCGTTCTCGCGCCTGGCCACCACGCCGATCTACCGCGTCGATGCGGTGGTCCGTCGTGCCGGCGCGCTGGCTTCGCATCCGCTGAACCGCGCCGCCGCCATCCGCGTCAACGCGGACGACGCCGGCAAGCTCGGCCTCATCGATGGCGCCAATGCGCGCATCGGCGATGTCGTCCTTCCGGTGGCCATCGATGCCTCGGTGCCTGACGGTGCCGCCTGGATCGAAGCCGCGCACTCCGAAACCGCCATGCTGCCTCCGTACGGCGCGGCCATCACCGTGAGCAAGGCGTAACCATGGGCGCTCAACTCTTCGATCACGTCTTGATGCCGGTGATCTACATCCTGGCGATCGTGTTGCCGCTGGTCATCGGCGTCGCACTGTACGTCTGGTGGGAACGTAAGGTGCTCGGCTGGATGCACGTCCGCATGGGGCCGAACAAGGTCGGTCCTGCCGGTCTGCTCCAGGCCTTTGCCGACGTCGTCAAACTGCTTCTCAAGGAAGTGGTACTGCCGACCAACGCGAACCGCGCGCTGTACTTCCTCGCACCGATGCTGGCCCTGGTGCCCGCGCTCGCCGCGTGGGCCGTGGTGCCGTTCGGTCCGGAAGTCGTGCTCGCCAACGTCAACGCCGGCGTGCTCTACCTGCTCGCGATGACCTCCATGGGCGTGTACGGCATCATCCTCGCCGGCTGGTCCTCGAACTCGCGCTACGCGATGCTCGGTGCGATGCGCGCCGCGGCGCAGGTGATCTCGTACGAACTGTCGATGGGCATGTCCATCGTCTGCGTGCTGGTGCTGACCGGTAGCCTGAACCTCTCGGYGATCGTCAACGCGCAGTCGGGCAACTTCTTCACCTGGWACTGGCTGCCGCTGCTGCCGGTGTTCGTCATCTACTTCGTCTCGGGCGTGGCGGAAACCAACCGCGCCCCGTTCGACGTGGCCGAAGGCGAATCCGAAATCGTCGCGGGCTTCCACGTCGAATACTCCGGCTCGCCGTTCGCGCTGTTCTTCCTGGCCGAATACGCCAACATGATCCTGGTCAGCTTCCTGACCTCGATCTTCTTCATGGGCGGCTGGCTGTCACCGTTCCCGGAAAGCTGGGGCCTGATCGGCCACGGTGGTTTCCATTGGCTCTTCATCAAGGCCTTCTTCTTCGCCTTCCTGTTCCTGTGGTTCCGCGCGAGCTTCCCGCGCTACCGCTATGACCAGATCATGCGTCTCGGCTGGAAGGTCTTCATCCCCATCACGATCGTCTGGGTCCTCGTCGCCGGCTGCATGAAGTATTTCGGCCTGGTCCACGTTGGCACGGGAGCCTGAACGCCATGACCCGCGTAACCCACTATTTCAAGAGTCTGTTGCTCATCGAGCTGTTCAAGGGCATGGGCCTGACCATGCGCTACATGTTCAGCCCGAAGTACACGATCCGTTATCCGTTCGAGCACATCCCGAAGTCGAACCGCTTCCGCGGCCTGCACGCCTTGCGCCGTTACGCCAACGGTGAAGAGCGTTGCATCGCCTGCAAGCTGTGCGAGGCGGTGTGCCCGGCGCTGGCGATCACGATCGACTCCGCCCCGCGTCCGGAAGATGGCCAGCGCCGTACCACGCGCTACGACATCGACCTGTTCAAGTGCATTTTCTGCGGCTTCTGCGAGGAGAGCTGCCCGGTGGATTCCATCGTCGAGACGCACGTGCACGAGTACCACTTCGAACATCGCGGCGAGAACGTAGTGACCAAGGCCCAGCTGCTGGCCATCGGTGACCGCTTCGAGCAGGACATCGCTGCCGCCCGCGCGCAAGACGCGGCTTACCGCTGAGCGCCCGGAGAATCACGCGATGAATACCGATCTGCTTCAACTCATCTGTTTCTACCTCTTCGCCGCGGTGGCCGTCATCGGTGCGCTGATGGTGATCACCGTGAAGAACTCGGTCCACGCCGTGCTCTCGCTGGTGTTGACCTTCTTCAGCATGGCCTGCGTCTGGCTGCTGGCCGAGGCGGAGTTCCTGGCCGTCGCCCTGGTCGTCGTCTACGTCGGCGCGGTGATGGTGCTGTTCCTGTTCGTGGTCATGATGCTCGACATCAAGCAGGAGGTCGTCCGCGAGGGCTTCATCCGCTACCTGCCGGTCGGCATCGTCGTCGCGGTGGTCATGCTGGTCGAAATGCTGGCGATGATCGGCGTGAAGGCCATGCACGCCCACACGCTCGGTCCCAACCCGGCCGGTAACTCGAACGTCGCGTGGCTGGGCCAGGCCCTGTACACCGACTTCCTGCTGCCGTTCGAAATCGCCGCCCTGATCCTTACCGTGGGTATCGTCGCCGCCGTGGCCCTGACCCTGCGTCAGCGTACCGGCGTCCGTCACCAGTCCGCGGCGCAGCAGGTCGAGGTCCAGGCTACCGACCGCGTTCGCGTGATCAAGGTCGCCAGCGAACAGATGGCTTCCGTCAGCCCGGCTCCGGCCCCGGTTGTCGACCCGACGCAGGAGAACGCCAAGTGATCACGCTTTCCCATTACATCGTCCTCGGCGCGATCCTCTTCTGTATCGCGGTCGCCGGACTCTTCATCAACCGCAAGAACGTGATCGTGCTGCTCATGGCGATCGAGCTGATGCTCCTGGCGGTGAACACCAACTTCGTGGCCTTCTCGCGCTTCTTCGGCGATGTCGGCGGCCAGGTCTTCGTGTTCTTCATCCTTACCGTGGCCGCAGCGGAATCCGCTATCGGCCTGGCGATCCTGGTCCTGCTGTTCCGTAATCGCAGCACGATCAATGTCGCCGAAATCGACAGCATGAAGGGTTGATCCGATGAGTCTCTCGCTTTCAATCCTGCTGACGATCGCACTGGCCCCCCTGGTCGGCGCGATCCTGGCCGGCCTCTTCGGCAAGCTGATCGGCCGGGCAGGGGCGCACACCGCGACCATCCTGGGCGTGGCGATCGCCTGTGGCCTGTCCTTCTACGTCCTCTACCAGCTGGTCTGGGGTGGCGCGCAGAACTTCAACCAGGACGTCTACACCTGGTTCGAGATCGGCCGCTTCCACGCCTCGGTCGGCTTCATGATCGACCGCCTCACCGCCATGATGATGGTGGTGGTGACCTTCGTGTCGCTGCTGGTGCATCTGTACACCATCGGCTACATGGCGGAAGACCCGAGCTACCAGCGCTTCTTCAGCTACATCTCCCTGTTCACCTTCTCGATGTTGATGCTCGTCATGAGCAACAACTTCATGCAGCTGTTCTTCGGCTGGGAAGCGGTGGGTCTGGTGTCGTACCTGCTGATCGGCTTCTGGTACAAGCGCCCGACGGCGATCTTCGCCAACCTCAAGGCCTTCCTGGTCAACCGCGTGGGCGACTTCGGTTTCCTCCTCGGCATCTCGGCGATCCTGTATTTCCTGGGTACGCTGGATTACCAGACGGCCTTCGACCACGCTCCCGAGCTGGTCGGCAAGACGCTGCAGATCACCCAGAACCATGCCTGGGACGCCGCGACCGTGATCGGCATCCTGCTGTTCATCGGTGCGATGGGCAAGTCCGCCCAGGTCCCGCTGCACGTGTGGCTGCCGGACTCGATGGAAGGCCCGACCCCCATCTCCGCGCTGATCCATGCGGCGACGA
Source organism: Luteibacter sp. P1_D3 (assembly GCF_056406135.1). Classification (NCBI taxonomy): domain Bacteria; kingdom Pseudomonadati; phylum Pseudomonadota; class Gammaproteobacteria; order Lysobacterales; family Rhodanobacteraceae; genus Luteibacter; species Luteibacter sp. P1_D3. Next base: position 47,846 of record NZ_JBFUAT010000022.1, read on the forward strand.
TGGTCACCGCCGGTATCTTCATGGTCGCGCGCATGTCGCCGATCTTCGAGCTGACCGAGGGTGCGCTGTCCTTCATCCTGGTGATCGGTTCGACCACGGCGCTGTTCACCGGCCTGATCGGCATCGTCCAGAACGACATCAAGCGCGTCATCGCGTACTCGACGCTCTCGCAGCTCGGCTACATGACGGTCGCGCTCGGCGTGTCCGCTTACAGCGGCGCCGTGTTCCACCTGATGACCCATGCCTTCTTCAAGGCGCTGCTGTTCCTCGGCGCCGGCTCGGTCATCATGGGCATGCACCACGAGCAGGACATGCGCTACATGGGCGGCCTCGGCAAGCACATGAAGATCACCTGCATCACCATGTGGATCGGTTCGCTGGCACTGGCCGGTACGCCGTTCTTTGCAGGCTTCTACTCGAAGGACGCGATCATCGAAGCCGTCGGCGAGTCGCATCGCTGGGGTGCGGGTTACGCCTACTTCTGCGTCATGGCGGGCGTGTTCGTCACCTCGTTGTACAGCTTCCGCCTGCTCTACATGACCTTCCACGGCAAGGAGCGTTTCCGGGTCGAGGCAAAGGCGCATGGCCACGGGCATGATGCCCACGCCGTTCACAACGATGCTCATCACGACGATGCGCACGGCGCGCACGATGTGGCGCACGACGACGATGACCACCACGGCACGCCGGGCGTGCTCGAGCATGCCCCGCACGAGTCGCCGTGGGTCGTCACCGTTCCGCTCGTCCTGCTCGCGATCCCGTCGATCATCATCGGTGGTCTCACGGTCGGTCCGATGCTGTTCGGCGACTGGTTCGGCAAGGCCATCCACGTCAATGAAGCGAACGACGTGCTCGCCGAACTCGGCCACGAGTTCCACGGTGCGATCGCCGCAGGTCTGCATGGCTTCATGCAGGCGCCGTTCTGGCTCGCCTTCGCCGGCTTCGCCGTTGCCACCTACATCTACCTCTTCAATGTCGCGCTTGCCGGAAAGATCAAGAACGCGCTGAAGCCGGTATACAACCTGCTCGACCACAAGTACTGGATCGATGAACTCTACTTCGCGGTGTTTGCGAAGGGTGGCGTGAAGCTGGGCGAAGGCCTGTCGAAGGTGGGCGATACCGCCATCATCGACGGTGCGATCGTCAACGGCTCGGCCAACCTTGTGCAGCGCATCGCCGGTGGCGTCCGCCGCCTGCAATCCGGATTCCTCTTCCACTACGTGTTCGCCATGATCCTCGGCCTTATCCTGCTCTTGGGCGGATACTGGCTGATCGGGCAATAAGGGAAACGAGCTCTATGTCGAATCACTTGCTCAGCCTGCTGATCTGGCTCCCGGTCGTCGGCGCCATCCCGGTGCTGCTCGCCGGGACCGGTCGCCCCGGCCTTGCCCGCTGGATCTCGCTGCTGGTCGCGGTTGCTACCTTCGCCGCCAGCCTGGCCCTCATCCCTGCCTATGACGCCACCACGGGTACGATGCAGCTCAACGAATCGTTGAGCTGGATTCCGTCCCTGGGCATCAACTACTCGCTGGCCGTCGACGGTATCTCGGTCGCGCTGATCATCCTCACGACCTTCACCCAGATCCTCGTGATCGTGGGTGCGTGGGAGATCATCCAGAACAAGCCGCATCAGTACATGGCGGCGATGCTGCTGCTCGAAGGCGCCATGATCGGCGTCTTCTGCGCGACGGACGCGATGCTGTTCTACGTGTTCTTCGAAGCCATGCTGATCCCGATGTTCATCATCATCGGTATCTGGGGTGGTCCGCGCCGTGTCTACGCGACGCTGAAGTTCTTCATCTACACGTTCTTCGGCTCGATCTTCATGCTGGTCGGCCTGCTTTACCTCTGGCACAAGACCGGCGGCAGCTTTGCCATCGCCGACATGGCCGCCGTGCACCTGACGCTGACCGAACAGAGCTGGCTGTTCTTCGCCTTCCTGCTGGGCTTCGCCATCAAGGTCCCGATGGTGCCGGTGCATACCTGGCTGCCGGATGCCCACGTGGAAGCGCCTACCGGCGGTTCGGTGGTGCTGGCGGCGGTGATGCTGAAGATCGGTGGCTACGGTTTCATCCGTTTCAGCCTGCCGATCGCGCCGGATGCCTCGCAGCACTACGAGTGGCTCATCGTCGTCCTCAGCCTGATCGCGGTCTGCTACATCGGCTACATCGCACTCGTCCAGCAGGACATGAAGAAGCTGGTGGCCTATTCGTCCATCGCGCACATGGGTTTCGTCACCCTGGGCATCTTCATTGCCTTCATCCTGGTTCGTGAGACGAACAACCCGGATGCCGCCCGCCTGGGCATGCAGGGTGCGATGGTCCAGATGATCTCGCACGGCTTCATCTCCGGCGCGATGTTCAGCTGCATCGGCGTCCTGTACGACCGCATGCACACGCGTCAGATCAAGGACTACGGCGGCGTCATCAACGTGATGCCGATCTTCGCCCCGTTCTACGTGCTGTTCGCCATGGCCAACAGTGGTCTGCCCGGCACGAGTGGTTTCGTCGGCGAGTTCATGGTCATCCTGGCCGCGTTCAGTGCCAACCCGTGGATCGCGCTATTTGCCGCGTTCACCCTGATCATCGGCGCGGCCTACACGCTGTGGATGGTGAAGCGCGTGCTCTGGGGCAAGGTCACGAACCACCACGTCGCGGAACTGAAAGACGTCAACGGTCGCGAAATCTTCATGCTGAGCGCGTTCGCCGCCGGTGTGCTGCTCTTCGGCATCTGGCCGGAGCCGCTGGTCCACCTGATGGATGCGTCGGTTGCTCGGATTGTCGAGCAGCTGGCCATTACCAAAGTCTGAGCGGGAACTATCCATGCCGAGTATCAACGACATCCTGATCCTGCTCCCCGAGATTTATCTCGTGTTGGCAGCCTGCGTGCTGCTTCTTCTGGATGCTTACCTCAAGCCGGGCCAGAAGGGCGCGGTGCATTGGCTCTCCATCCTCGTCCTGCTGGTTGGCGCGTACCTCGTCGTCAGCGGCCAGCCGGCCTCGCCGGTCAGCGCCTTCGGTGGCATGTTCATCCGCGATGGCGTGGCCGAAGTGCTGAAGGTGTTCTCGCTGCTGATCACGGCGATGATCTTCGTCTACGCGCGTCCGTATCTTAAGGAACGCGCGATTCCGTTCGGCGAGTTCTACACGCTGACGATCTTCGCCACCGTCGGCATCATGTTCCTGGTTTCGGCCGGCAGCCTGGTCACCGTGTATCTCGGCCTCGAACTGCTGACGCTGTCGTCCTACGCCCTGGTCGCGCTCAACCGCGATTCGAGCCTCTCGTCGGAAGCGGCGATCAAGTACTTCGTGCTGGGCGCACTGGCCTCGGGCATGCTGCTGTACGGCATGTCGATGGTCTACGGTGCCACCCACAGCCTCGACCTGCACACGATCCACGCCGCGATCGTCGGTACCGAGTGGAAGACCCTGCTGCTGTTCGGCCTGGTCTTCATGATCACCGGCATCGGCTTCAAACTGGGTGCGGCGCCGTTCCACATGTGGATCCCGGACGTCTACCAAGGCTCGCCGACCGCCGTGACTGTGTTCATCGGTTCGGCGCAGAAGCTGGCCGCCTTCGGCATGGCCTACCGTCTGCTCTCAACCGGCATGGGCGACGCCGCCGGTGGTGCCACGGGCCTCGCCCCGCAGTGGCAGCTGATGCTTGCCGTGCTGGCCGTGCTCTCGCTGGCGATCGGTAACCTCGTCGCCCTCGTGCAGACCAACCTGAAGCGCCTGCTGGCCTATTCGACCATCTCGCACATGGGCTACCTGCTGGTCGGCTTCGTCAACGGCGGCCCGGAAGGCTACTCGGCATCGATGTTCTATGCCGTGAGCTATGCGCTGACCAGCGCCGCGGCCTTCGGCATGATCATCGTGCTGTCGCGCTCGGGCTTCGAGTGCGAAGAGATCGATGACCTGAAGGGTCTCAACCAGCGTTCGCCGTGGTTCGCTTTCCTGATGCTGCTGGTGATGTTTTCGCTGGCCGGCGTGCCGCCGCTGTTCGGTTTCTACGGCAAGCTGCTGGTGCTGAAGGCGGCTGTGAACGCGGGTATGTTGTGGCTGGCCCTGGTGGGCGCGGTCGCCGCGATCATCGGTCTGTACTACTACCTGCGCGTGGTGAAGGTCATGTACTTCGACGCGCCGGTCGAAGGCACCGATGTTCGTGCCACCGCCGATGCACCGGCTCGCTGGGTGCTCTCGCTCAATGCACTCGCGCTGCTGGTACTGGGCTTTACCTGGTCGCCGCTGCTGGCCTGGTGCCAGAAGGCCTTCGCGGGCTGAGCGTCGGACACGTCGTTACGAGAAGGGCGCGGACGTTGGTTCGCGCCCTTTTTTTTCGGGGGTACGTGCTGATTGTTGATTTATCGTTGCAGAATGCTTGCAAGAATCTAGCCACCTCCGTATACTTGSCGRCTCTGATGCGGGGTGGAGCAGTCTGGCAGCTCGTCGGGCTCATAACCCGAAGGTCGTAGGTTCGAATCCTACCCCCGCTACCAGTTATTTCTGAAAARCGCGRACCTCACGGTYCGCGTTTTTTTTTGCTCTGTCTCAGCTCTTGCCGACGCAAGGGTCCATGATGGCGACTTACTCTGAAGGCGACACCATGGAAACGATCTACGTAGTGCAGGGTTTCAAGACCGGGAAACGCGGCAGGACCGAAGCCATGACGCCCCTGTCGTTCAAAACGGAATCCGAGGCGCGCCGCAGGGCCGTGAAAATGGGTGAGACCTGTCTTGGCGTGATCGCGTTTGCGCAGGCAGCGAACCCTGAGACGGGCGACTACGCGGATCCCATCATGCTCGAGAGCATCGGCGCCGTACCCGAGATGTAATGGCATACGAGGCGAGAGCATGAGCCTGGTGACAATCGTTGCTGCCAACCTGACGACCACCGGCGTGGGCTTGCTTATCGTCGTGGTCTCGTTGAACCGGCTGCTCGGCATGCTGTGGCCGTTCGCACTCGTCGTTCCCCTTATACCGGTGTTCCTGCTCGCTTACTCCGGCTACCCCGATGCGGTGTACCTGTTGAGCTATCTGCCGATCGGCGTGGCGATCTACGTCCGGAAGAAGGTCGGCACGTTTCCCCGGGATTTGTCCTGAGGTCAGGCGTTGCCTTGGGGCTGTCACGAAAACATCGTCCAATAGGCCTTCTGTAAGCTGTTTCTAAGGTCAGGCAATGTGAGCGCGACCGCCATGGACCCCGTGATCCCATCTTCCCGGGCCCTCAGTCCTGCCGCCTTCGCTGTCGCCCCGTTGGTTGCCATCCTCTTCGCGATCGCCACGCCGTTCGTCGTGCCGGATAGCCCGGTGGCGCCAGACGAGGCGGTGATGCATTTGCCGCTCACTGCGATGTTCGGGGCTGCCTACGGCTACGGCGCCATGCTCCTGGTCGGCGTCCCCGCAGCGATCGTTTTGCGTCGTGTAGCGAGACCCTTTGGCGCCGCGTATGTCCTGGCTGGTTTGCTGACAGGAGCGGCCGCGGGGCTACTGTCCGGATGGAGCGGCCTGGTGGTGGCCTGGGGCAGTGTCGCCGGTGCCGCCACCGGACTGGCCTTTCTCGGCTTGAACGTCGGCATGGCACCCGATGCGGATCCGTCCGGCCGCTGACACCCCGTCGGAGCAGCCGCAGCAGGATGCGGGCCTAGTCCGCCGTCTCCGCCACGAAACGGTTCCTGCCTGCGTGCTTGGCGCGGTAGAGCGCACGGTCCGCGTGGGTGACCACGCCATGCATCTTCTCGGGCGCACGCGTCGCCACGCCGATGCTGACGGTAACGCGGCTATCGATGCCGTTGATGTGCTCGAGCTGGGCGTCATAGACCACGCGGTTCATGCGCCGGGCAACGACCTGGGCGCCCTCCTGATCGGTTCCCGGCAGCAGAACCACGAATTCCTCGCCACCATACCGGGCGATGAAATCCGTCGGGCGCCGCAGCGCACCGGCGAGCAGGCGGGCGACCGAGCGTAGCGCGACATCGCCTTCGGGATGGCCGAGCGTGTCGTTGAATGTCTTGAAGTGATCGATATCGATCATCAGCACGCTGAGCGGGCGTTGCTCGCGCACGGAAGCTTTCGTTCGTTCGTCCAGGGCCTGGTCGAAAGCGCGGCGGTTCGGGATGCCGGTGAGCTCGTCCAGCAGGGACACGCGTTCGACGGTGGACAAGGCCTCGGCCAGGCGATCGCGGGTACGGGCAAACCAGAACTGGGTCTGGGTGACGCGCACCACGTAGGCGAGCATGGCCAGAGCGAGCACGCTGCGGCCAAACATGCCTTGCCGCTCGGTGATGCCCAGGCTGAGGGCGAAGATCGCAGCTAACAACAAGCCAGGGGCCAGGCTCATCGATAGCTGGCGAGCCCAGGCATGCCGGATCGGTACAAATGGCCTGGGTGTGGCATTCGCGTGAAGCAGGCAGATAAGGGCGATGAAGGGCACCGTTGGCAGGACATCGGCGATGCGCTGCAGGGCGATCGCAGCCGGGTAGAGCTCGTCGTGATTGTGTATGCCGACACAGATCGCATACAGCGCCAGGAAGGCGGTACCGATCCCGAAAAAGCGACGGTCGCCTTCGTTGGGCGCCGTGAGGTAGCGCACCAGGAACGTGCCAAGCAGAAAGAGGTTCTCGACGTCGAAAGCCACGACGACCCAGTCCATGTCTTCCGTCTTGAGGAAGCCGTTGCTGTCAGTCAGGTCGCGTACGCCCAGGTAACAGAGCACCACCAGCAGGATCAGCAGAATCCCGTCGACGACCCGGCGCGGATGCGAGGAGGGCTCATCGGATGTGGTGACTGCGGCGTAGAGCAGGGGGGCGCCGTAACTGACGAAGAGGACATACGTCGAAACGAGGTTTTCGTCCGTCCCCGATCGTGCAATGGCATAGCTCATGCCCGCGATCCAGCAGCCGATGCCGAGTGCGAGGCAAACCATGTAGCGTCGGTCGTAACCTGTCTTGCTCAGGCAGAGCACGACATAGGCAAACGCGAGTACGGCGGAGAAAAGCATCGCGAAGTCGGCCAGCTCGGGCGTCTGCGCGTGGACGGCCGAAGGGATGAGCAGGTGCACCACCGGCAACGCCGCGACCAGCGCGACGTAGATCACGTAGTGACTGAGCGGTTGCCTGACCATGCCTCATCCCCAAATGCGGCGGTACCCGGCCCCATCCTGACACGATCGCAGGGACGTGCCAAAAAAATGCGGCGCCGAAGCGCCGCGGAAAGCCAATGATCCGGGGGAGGGCCATTGGGATGGGACGAGGGACACATTAGGGGGATTTCATACGCCCGTCTGTCGGCCCGTGCCTACACGTTTTCGGCGCCTCACGACGGCGTCGCTTGGTTCGGTCAGAATTCTCAAGTTAATGCTTGATATTCCTGCCACCTTGGGCGTTTGGCCTTCCCAAGGAGCGACACGACATGGCGGTTACATCGGATATCACCGTTCGTTACGCGTCGTACGTCGACGTGGTCCAGGCGACGCCAGACGAGCGCATGGAAAGGGTTCGCCGCGGTTTGCCGCCAGCATGGCTTGCGCAACTGGCGCATGACCTGCGCGTGCCCGATCGCGACCTGGCGCTCTATCTCGGACTCAACCGCGCCACGCTGCGGCGGCGCGTCGTCGACGAGGAGCGGCTCAGCATGCAGGAATCGGAAGGTCTGATGGCGATGGCGTCACTCGCCGGAAAAGTGATCATGGCGTGTCGACAGCCATCGGTGGAACGCGCCATCGTCGCGGAGCCGCTCGCCTGGCTGGGTCGCTGGTTGCGCACGCCGGTGACCGGCGCCGAGGGCCGTCCGGCACCCATTCAGTACATGGATGTCGCGGAGGGCAGGGCGGTCGTCGCAGCGTGGCTGGCGGCGACGCTCAGGCCGGAAGGGTCGCCCTGAGCTTTCATCGCGGACACGCCATATCGGCAAAAACGCAAGAAGATGCTGATGCGTAAGCATCGACCGATCCTCCTGAGCCGCCTGAAAGTGGGGCGGCCGGAAAAACTCGGTGTCCGTTTTTGCGGTACCCGTCACGACAGCCCGTCGGCCGGCTTGAGAACACACCCCCCGGAAAGCGTAGCGAAAGATTCGCGTCGCATGGCTGAAAGCGAAACAGGGGAGCAAGACGCGGAATGGTGGGGAGATCGTGATTTCCTGCGCTTTATCGACCACAGGGCAGGGACTACGGGGAACCGGCGGGGAACGTGCCGCTTAGCCAGATCGCCAGCGTGTCAGGGCTTCCGCCTTGGCGGAGGCAAAAACGGGCTAACGAAGGATCACACATGAAGATCGATGCTTTTGCTTTTGGGGTTACGCGCAAGACAGCTTTGACCATGGCCATTGCACTGGCGATGACCTCCCTTTCCGCGCACGCGGAAGACGCATGGGTTTCCACACATACCAAGGCCGCGATGCTCCCCGTCGCCGCACCGCAGGCGCTTGCTGCGAGTTCCACGGCGTCGACGCCGGTGGCCAGCGGTTACGCACTGAACATGACAGGCTCGCCGCACATCGAAGGCGCGGCCGTTACCGCACTCGAAGCCGATCACCCGCTGCACGTCGTGGTCAGCCTCAAGCTGCGCAATCCCGACCAACTGCAGACTTTCCTCGCCGGCGTGACCACGCCAGGCAACGCGCAGTACGGCAAGTTCCTCTCGCCCGCGCAGTTCAAGGCGCAGTTCGGTCCGACGCAGGCACAGGTCGACGCGGTCGTCGCGCACCTGCAGCAGGCGGGCTTCAACAACATCGAAGTGGCGCCCAACAACCTGCTGATCTCCGCCGACGGTAACGCCGGCGCCGCGACGACAGGCTTCCACACGTCGATCAAGCGTTTCAGTTCAAATGGCCGCGAGTTCTTCGCCAACGACACCCCGGCACTCGTTCCGGCGGCGCTCGGCGACGCCGTCGGTTCGGTGCTCGGTCTGCAGAACGTGTCGGTCAAGCACACGTTGCACCATGTCTATCATCCGGAGAACGTCACCGTGCCGGGCCCGGCGTCGAGCACGCAGGCAGCCGCCGCTGTCGCGGCGCATCACCCGCAGGATTTCGCCGCCATCTACGGCGCGAGCGGTGTGCCGGCAGCGACCAACACCGCCGTCGGTATCATCACCTGGGGCTCGATCACCCAGACGGTTACCGATCTGAACAGCTTTACGTCGGGCGCGGGCCTGGCCACCGTCAATTCGACGATCACCAAGGTCGGCGGCGGTACCTTCGCCAACGACAACGACTCGAACGGTGAGTGGTCCCTCGATAGCCAGGACATCATCGGCATCTCCGGTGGCGTAAAGCAGCTGATCTTCTACACCTCGCCCAATGGCGACTCGAACTCCAGCGGCATCACCGATGCGGGTATCACCGCGACATACAACCGGGCGGTGACCGACAACATCGTCAAGCTGGTCAACGTGTCGCTCGGCGAAGACGAAACGGCCGCCGAAGAGTCCGGCACCCAGGCAGCGGACGACGCGATCTTCCAGCAGGCTGTGGCCCAGGGTCAGACGTTCTCCATCGCCTCGGGCGATGCGGGCGTCTACCAGTGGTCCACCGATCCGACCTCCGGTTCGCCCGGTTATGTGGCCAACTCCGCCGGTACGGTGAAGATCGATCTCACCCATTACTCGGTCAGCGAGCCGGCGAGTTCGCCGTACGTGATCCAGGTCGGCGGCACGCAGTTGTCGACCAGCGGAACGACGTGGTCCGGCGAAACCGTGTGGAACGAAGGCCTCTCGGCCATTGCGCCGAGCCAGGGCGACAACAACCAGCGCCTTTGGGCGACCGGTGGCGGCACCAGTCTCTATGAGACTGCGCCGTCGTGGCAGTCCGTCGTGTCGAGCTCGACCAAACGCGTGGGTCCGGATCTTGCGTTCGACGCCGCCTCGGCATCGGGTGCGTTGATCATCATCGCTGGCCAGACCGAGCAGGTCGGCGGTACCAGCCTGGCTTCGCCGTTGTTTGTCGGTGCGTTCGCGCGTATCGAATCCGCCGCCAACAACGCCATCGGCTTCCCGGCGTCGAAGTTCTACGGTGCCTTCCCGACGCAGACGTCGCTGCTGCACGACGTGACGTCGGGTAACAACGGTTACCAGAACCACGGGTACACCGCCGCCACGGGCTTCGACGAGACGACGGGCTTCGGCAGCTTCGACATCGGCAAGCTCAACACCTACGCGCAGGCCAACTGGGTCACCGGTGGCGGCGGTGRCACGAACGTTCCGCCAGTGGCGAACTTCAGCGTCGCGACCAGCGGCCTCACCGCGACCTTTACCGATAGCTCGACGGATAGCGACGGCAGCATCGCCTCGCATGCCTGGAACTTCGGTGACGGCAGCACGTCGACGGCGACGAGCCCGAGCCACACGTATGCGTCGGCCGGCACGTACACGGTCAGCGAGACGGTGACCGATAACGCCGGTGCCACCAATGCCAAGAGCTCGTCGGTGACAGTCACGTCCAGCGGTGGTGGCGGTGGCAACACGCTGCAGAACGGTGTGGCGGTGACGGGCCTCTCGGCCGCGAAGAACGCCAAGCTCAACTACACCGTGGCGGTTCCCGCGGGCGCGAAGAGCCTGAAGATCGTCATCTCGGGTGGTTCGGGCGATGCCGACCTCTACGTGAAGTTCGGCTCGGCACCGACGACGTCGACCTACGACTGCCGTCCGTACGTGACCGGGAACGCGGAGACCTGCTCGTTCACGACGCCGTCAACGGGTACGTACTACGTGATGCTCAATGCCTACGCCGCCTTCTCGGGCGTGTCGCTGAAGGCTACCTGGACCAACTGATCGTGGTTTGAGTGAGGAAGAGGGCGCCCCTTCGCAAGAAGGGGCGCTTTGTTTTTTTGTGGGAGCCGATTCATCGGCTCGTACAGGGGGCTATGGCGTGAATTGTCCGGCAATGGGCCCGCCTGGGCCTCTCCCTCTTGCAACCGCTGGCGGAAAATGCGATCCATTCCCCACAGAGGATGCTCGCCATGACCGCTTCCGACACCGCCCTGATCGTCATCGATGCCCAGGAATCCTTTCGCCAGCGCCCTTACTGGCGGGAAGACGACGTGGCTACCTATATCGACCGCCAGCAAGCCCTCATCGATGGCGCGCGGATGGCCGGTATGCCCGTTGTCCGTATCTTTCACGTGGAGGCGAGCGGTCCGTTCTCCGAAGCATCCGGTTTCGTGACCACCCTCGCGCCTTTGCACATCGACCCCGCGGTCACCTTCCGCAAGCAGCGGCATAGCGCCCTGGTTGGTTCCGGACTCGATGTATGGCTGGTCGAGCACGGCATCCGTCGCGTCATCGTGTCGGGTATCCGTACGGAACAGTGCTGCGAAACAACCACCCGACATGCCTCGGACCTCGGTTATGAGGTCGACTACGTGGGCGAGGCGACACTAACCTTCCCCATGACGGATCGCACCGGTCGCGAGTGGAGCACTGCCGAGATTCGTGCACGCACGGAACTCGTGCTGGAAGATCGCTTCGCGCGCATCGCCACGGTCGAGGAGGCGCTCGCCGGCGCGCTTCGCAAGGTCGCCTGATGAAACGTGCCGCACCTCGTATTATTCCCGTTTTCGTCGTGCTGCCGCCGCGCGTGCTGCTGCTCGATGTGGCGGGACCGATCGAAGTGCTGCGCAAGGCCAACCTCGAGCAGGACGACGTGCGTTTCGACGTCCACTTCGTCGGACCGGCACGCAAGCTCGGTAGTTCGATCGGACTGGCGGTGACGGGCATCGCGCCCTTGCCGGCGCGTTTGCCGGACGGCGCCATGCTCGTGGTTCCGGGGCATGCCGATGTACCACTGGGTGAACCAGTCACCACGGCCGCGCAGAACGACCACTACGAGGCGGCGATCGTGGCCTGGCTGGGGCGTGTGGTCCGGCCCGGCATCCGGCTCGTGACGATCTGCTCCGGCGCCTTGCTGGCCGGGAGGGCGGGTCTGCTCGACGGCTTCGAATGCACCACGCACCACGGATGCGTCGCCGAACTCGCGCACGACGCACCCGCCGCACACGTGCGGGAGAACCGGCTTTACGTTGTGGACGGGGAGCGGATGACGAGTGCTGGCATCACTGCCGGTATCGACCTGATGTTGCATGTCGTTGCCGGTGAAGTAGGTCCGGGATGTGCATTGACGGTTGCCCGGTTTCTTGTCGTGTACCTGCGCCGGGCGGGAGGCGATCCGCAGCTGTCACCCTGGCTGGAAGGGCGCAATCACGTGCACCCTTCGATCCATCGTGCGCAGGACGCGGTCGCCGGCGATCCGGCGCGCGACTGGACGGTGCCGTCGCTGGCGCGCGAAGCGGCGACCAGTCCGCGCCACCTTTCGCGGCTGTTTAATGAACACGCAGGCATGAGTGTCACCGATTACGTGAATCGCATGCGGGTCGCCTTGGCCAGTGAACTGCTCGCCGGCTCGCGACTCGACATGGAAGCGGTCGCGGAACGCTCGGGTTTTGGCTCCGCTCGCCAGTTGCGAAGGGCCTGGGGACGGTTGCATACCGAACCGCCGAGCCGGTCGCGCGACGCGCTCGCCTGATCGTCAGCCGAAGAGGTGCCGGTGTGCACCATTCGCGTACCACTCGACCACGCGATCGGGAAGCAACGGTTCCACACTCATGCCGGCGGCGATGAACATGTCCAGCGTATCGATAAGTGCCCGGCGCAGGCGTTCGGCACCGGGATCGTCCGGCGCGTTGTGCGCAGCCCAATCGAGCGTGTCGACGACGCGTGCGGACCAGTCGTGGAGGCGATCGGCGCGTTCGTCCAGGTAAGCGCGCAGCCAGGGAACCAGGCTTCGGTCCAGTGTCAGGCCCTCTGCGTGGGCGATATCATCGAGTAGGGCGGCAACGTCCGCATGAACGCCCCGATACCATTCCGTATGGCCAGCGGCCGATACCGGCACGACGAGGGGTGCCACGGCCCGCTGCTCGGAAAACGTCTCGATCAGCCGTCGTTCGATACGCCGCGCGTGGACCACGCGCTCGGCGTCGAGGAGCAGCCCGCGCTCGAGATCGAAGAAGTCGTAGAAGCGGCGGTGCAGGGTGCTGAATCGCGTGAAGGGATCACGCGAGAAGCCGACCTTCAAAAGGTCCTCGTCCCGGCACGGCAGAACGTAGACATACGCCTTGCCGCGCGACGCGAAGCGGGGGTAGGGGACATCGTCTTCCATCGGCCAAGTATGACCCCATGACGACCGCATTTATCTGCGGCAAGGAATGTGCGCGGGGACCGTGACACCGTCGTGGCATCGTTGCATGATCGGCTCCCTATTCATGGACCGGTGGAGTGCCTGTGCAAGGACGTACACGTGATGGAAAAGGGTGCGGCTGGCTGGCGCGTTCTCGCGAGTTCGCCGCTGGGTGCCTGATGGTTGTTGCGGTGACGGCTACCGGGGCAGGGATCGTTGAAGCGCAGACCGCTTCGACGGATGTCCCAACCTTCAAGGCCTTTCCCTGGGCTGCCTACGGGGTCCAGGTCTCAGGTGACGCACGTGATGCGGCAGGCGCGACGGTGCGCCTGACCAGTAAGGATGGCGAGGAAAAGCCCTTTGGCTCGGCCACGGCGAATGTCGACGGGACGTCGCTGCATCACCATCGCCTTCGCCTGTCTGCCGACCTGACAACACACGGCTCCATCGACGGTGCCGCGATCTGGCTACGTGCGGATGCCGCGGGAAAATCCCGTGCCTTTATGAACTCGGAGAAGGATCTGGTCAACGACAGGACCGGCCCCGCGCATCGGCAGGTCGAGATCGATGTGCCGGACGATGTGGATCGCATCGCCTTCGGCGTGCTCCTGCATAAGCATGGCGAGGTTACGGCCGACCGGCTCATCCTCCAGGATCTGGGCGAAGAGCCGTCCTCGTCGCTTGCCGAGCCGACCCTGGATGCCGCGATCGACACTGTTCGTAAGAACGCGTACCACGCGCGGGATGTCGACTGGTCCAGCATCGAGCCTCAGGTGAGGGCGCGCGCAGGCACGGCGGGAAGGCTCTCCGATGTGCACGCGGCAATCAAGGTGTTGCTCGCATCGTTGAACGACCACCACAGCTTCTGGATGGATGCAGACAGGGCTACGGCCTATCGCCACCGTGGTCAGCCCCCGAGTGCCGCCACGGTCGAGAAACGCGGTATCGATCTTGGTTACCTTTCCATGCCCGGCTTCATGGGTACGGACCCGGCGCTTGCCGCAAACTTCGCCGCGACGCTGTCGAAAGCCATCGTGGACCTGTCGCCGCGCTGTGGATGGGTCGTGGATCTTCGTGCGGACAATGGCGGCAACATGTATCCCATGTTGGCCGGGCTGCGGCCGTTGCTCGGGGCGTCATCGGCGGCCTCGTTCGAGCGTGCCAATGGACACGTCACCCCGTTTCCAGTCATCGGCACGACGACCGTGGATCAGTCCGCCGTGCCGGTTGCCGTCTTGACGGGCCCGCACACGGCAAGCTCGGGCGAGGCCGTCGCGGTAGCCTTCCGGGGACGACCGAACACCCGATCGTTCGGCGCGGGAACGGCGGGATTGTCGAGCGGAAATTCGGCGTTTCCGTTGCCGGACGGCAGCGAGATCCTTCTCATGACAACGATCGACCGGGATCGCGAGGGCCATCGCTACGGCGGTGTCCTCGAGCCCGATCAGGTCGTGGAGGATGCGCTAGCCGAGACGATGGCTGCAGCGTGGCTTCGCCAGACATGTCCGGGTGGCGCGAGCGAGGCGTCCCGTTAGGAGCGTATCCTCGGCGCCGTTATATTCGAACACCCGGGAGCGATGCATGCTGATTCACGGTAGCTGTCACTGCGGCAACCTTTCATTCGAGCTGGTTTGGCCCGTCGCACCGGAGACGATCGCCGCTCGGGCGTGCTCATGCACCTTCTGCGTGAAGCATGGTGCGAGGTGGACGGCGAATGCTGGCGCCGGACTGACAATTCATCGCGAGGATGTGTCGCTGGTTGAGGCGTATGCCTTCGGAACGAAGACCGCGGACTTCCATGTGTGCAAGGTATGTGGTGTGGTCGCCTGTTCGACGAGTCGCATCGAGGGAAGGCTGTATGCCGTCGTCAACGTCAATACATTTGACGACTTAGACGCGTCGCGGCTGGTGATCGGCGATGTGAATTTCGACGGCGAAGGTGAGCCCGCGCGGTTGGCCCGTCGTGCGGCGAACTGGATCGGCGACGTTCGTTTCGTCGGTTAGCCGTCATCGCCATCCTGTCCCCCTACGCGAGGGGAGGGCGTTCCTTCAAGAGATTGGCTTCTGCGCTGACTTCATGACTTGGCAGGCTCACTCATGATCGCTTATCGACAAGCGATAAGCGACTGGGCTATGATTATTTCGTTCGCGCAACGGGATGCAGAAGCGCTCTTTGCCGGGTACCGGGTCAGGCGTTTCATTCGGATTGAGTCCGTCATCAGACGCAAGCTCGCGCAGTTACAGGCGGCGCCCACGCTCGCGTTTCTTCGGGCTCCTCCCGGGAACCGCTTGGAAATGCTGCAGGGCGACCGATTCGGTCAATTCAGCATTCGGGTCAACGACCAGTACAGGATATGTTTCCGCTGGTCGGATGGCGACGCGCGTGATGTAGAAATCGTTGATTACCATTGAAGGTGACCGTCATGCCCAAACGACTCCCGCCTGTTCACCCTGGCGAAATACTCCGCGAGGAGTACATGCGCCCCTATGGGCTTTCGAGCAACGCGCTCGCCTTAGCCCTGGGCGTGACCGCGGCCCGCATCAACGAAATCGCCAATGAGAGGCGTGGCGTCACCGCAGATACGGCCTTGCGGCTGGCCCGCTACTTTGGCGGCGATGCACGCGGTTGGCTGAACCTGCAGCAGAACTACGAACTGGAATGCGCCGAGCGTGCGATCGGCGATGCCCTGAAGGCCATCCGGCCCCGCGCCGCCTGACCCTCAAGCCACCTCGACCCGATTGCGCCCGGCGTTCTTCGCCCGATAGAGGGCCTCGTCCGCGGCCTGGATCAGTACGTGTACCTCGGGGTTGGTCGAGGTGCAGACGCCGACGCTGGTGGTGAACGCGATCCAGTCGCCCGAGAAGGGCGCCGGGGCGCCTTCGATCCGGGTGCGCAGGCTCTCCGCCAGGCTGCTGGCCGTGTTCGGCGAAGCGCCGGGCAGGAGCAGCAGGAACTCCTCGCCGCCATAACGGGAGAACAGGGCGTGTTCCGGGATACCGCTGGCGCGGACGGTTTCGGCGAAGTGCTTGAGCACGGCGTCGCCACCGGCGTGGCCCCAGGAGTCGTTCACCGCCTTGAAGTTGTCCAGGTCGAAGAGCAGGGCGGAACTGCTGCGACCCCGCGTGGTGGCGAGCCGGCGGTTGGACTCGCGGACGACGGCAGTCCGGTTGAGCAGGCCGGTGAGGCCATCGATCTCGGCGGCGCAGCGCAGGTCGTGGACCAGGCGCTGGGCCAGCATCAGGGTGAAGCCAGTGCTCAGCAGGAAGGTGCAGAGGATGCCGAACAGGTAATTCGACGTGGTGAGGATCGACGAGAGTAGTTCATGCGAATCCATCTCAGGATGCAGTGAGACCGCTGCCCGAGCCAGGTAGAAGAACGTGTCAATGACGAAGACGAGCGCAGTGAACGCGCAGCCGGTCTTCAATTCGCGCGGCGCCCTGAACAACAGGAGCCAGATCATCCAGGCATCCCAGATGATGCTTTTCACGCCGAAGACCGTCGCTTCGATCGCCTGGGCGGGTGGATCGATGAAGAACGCGACCTGGATCGCCAGAAACAAACCGATCAACAGGGCTGGCCAGCGCCAGCGCAGGGGATACTTTATGTGGATGGCGATACCGCCGAGCATCGCGCCATTGGCGAAGGCTATCAGTACGCTCCCCACAATAGCCGAAAGAAATGACCCGTTTTCGTCATAGCCCTCGGCCAGCCCGGCAAGGGTGAGCAGCCAGAAGGCCGCGGCCCAGATGTGCAGGGCGAGCATCCCACGCAGCACCATGCTGAGCAGGGTGAAACTCAATGCAATGGTCGCGCCCACGGCCAGACCGATAATGCCTAGCGTGTGGACGTCGAGATTCGCCGTGCCGTCCATCCCGTCCCCCGGTTCCGCCCCTGGGGCATTCTAGGGCGGGACTGGCGACCTTGCACGAAACCATAAAAATACGATAGACTTGGTGAATCTTAAGCGCCGTTGGGCCCCGGTTTAGGCCTTACACCCAGTGGGTGCTTCAGGAACTTTCTTTTTACAAGAAAGCCTCCTCGTGAGGCTTTTTTGTTGGGCGCACGGAGGCGTCCTGCGACACACTGTGAGCGCCGTCAGGGCATCGCGGCGGGCGCTGGAGGAAAGTGTCGGATACATCGGCGACGTAATGGAATGGGCCGCTCGCGCCCTTTTTTTGTTTCTGGCGAATGGAAAAACCGCAGGTAACGTGGATACCAACGCACTTACACAACGCTTTTCAGACATCGTGGCCGAGCTCGGCCTCGAAGTGCTGGGTATGGATTTCGCACCGTCGGATGGGCAGCAAACGCTGCGCGTCTACCTTGACGTGCTCGGCGCCGAGCGCGAGCGTCGCGAAGCGGCAGAGCTGCCGGTCGAAGTGACGGTGGAGGATTGCGAGGCCGCGAGCCGCGAATTCTCCGCCTATCTGGACGTTGAAGATCCGATTCCTGGCAACTATGTATTAGAAGTCTCCTCTCCCGGCATCGACCGCCCCCTGTTCACGGCGGAGCAGTTCGCTCGCGTGAGCGGCCAGGAAGTCAAAGTGCTGCTGAGGGCCCCGATCGAGGGTCGTCGGCGCCTCAAAGGCAACGTCATTGAAGTAAATGGCGAGCACATTGTGGTCGAGGGCGAGGCTGGCCGATTCGAATTCGAGCATGCGGACGTCGAAAGCGCCCGCGTGGTTCCCGACTGGGTGGCTCTCGGCTACGCGCCGCAGCCCAAGCCCACGCCGGGCGGAAAGAAACCCAAATAACGAAACGACGGGGTGCCGCGGGGCATCCTTACGGGAGTAGCGGCAATGAGCAAAGAACTTTTGCTGGTAGTCGACGCGGTCGCCAACGAAAAGGGCGTGCCGCGCGAAGTCATTTTTGACGCCATGGAAGCGGCGCTGGCCTCGGCCGCCAAGAAGCGCTACCCCGATGAGGATCCGGACATCCGTGTCGAGATCGATCGCAACACGGGTGATTACGAGACCTTCCGTCGTTGGGAGATCGTTGCCGACGACGTCGAGATGGAGGATCCGTCCTACCAGATCCGTCTGATGGACGCCGAAGACGAAGCCGGTGAAGGCGAAGTGGCAGAGATCGGCGGTGCCATCGAGCACCAGGTCGAGAACGCCGAGTTCGGTCGCATCGCCGCGCAGGCTGCCAAGCAGGTCATCGTGCAGCGCGTTCGCGAAGCCGAGCGTCAGCAGGTGGTCGACGCCTTCGTCGATCGCGTCGGCGAACTCGTCACCGGTATCGTCAAGCGCGTCGAGCGCGGCAATGTCTACCTGGACCTCGGCAGCAACGCCGAAGCCTTCATCCCGCGCGACAAGACGATTCCCCGTGAATCGGCCCGCGTCGGCGACCGCGTTCGCGGTTACCTGTACGAAGTGAAGTCGGAAATCCGTGGTCCGCAGCTGTTCGTTTCGCGCAGCGCGCCGGAATTCATGATCGAACTGTTCAAGCTCGAAGTGCCGGAAGTCGGCCAGGGCCTGGTCGAGATCAAGGGCTGTGCCCGCGATCCGGGTGACCGCGCCAAGATCGCCGTCGTTGCACACGACAGCCGCACCGATCCCATCGGCGCGTGCATCGGCATGCGCGGTTCGCGCGTGCAGGCCGTGTCCAACGAGCTCAACGGCGAGCGCGTCGACATCATCCTGTGGCACGAGAACCAGGCGCAGTACGTCATCAATGCGATGGCGCCGGCCGAAGTGCAGTCCATCATCATGGACGAAGAAAAGCACTCCATGGACATCGCCGTTGCCGAGGACAAGCTGTCCCAGGCGATCGGTCGCGGTGGCCAGAACGTGCGTCTGGCCAGCAAGCTCACCGGCTGGCAGCTCAACGTGATGACGCAGGACCAGGTCACGGCCAAGAGCGAGGCCGAACAGGCCGCCGCGCTGCAGCTGTTCCAGGACAAGCTTGAAGTGGACGAAGAGATCGCCGGCATCCTGGTGCAGGAAGGCTTCTCGTCGATCGAAGAAATTGCTTACGTGCCGAGCGCCGAGCTGCTCAACGTGGAAGGCTTCGACGAGGACATCGTCGAGGAACTCCGTGCTCGCGCCCGCGACGCCCTGCTGACCGAGGCACTGGCTGCCGAGGAAGGTGTGGAAGAAAACCCGCCTTCCGAGGAACTGCTCGGTCTGGACGGCATGGACGATGCGACCGCCTTCGCGCTGGCGGATCGTGGTGTGAAGACGCTGGACGACCTGGGTGACCTTGCCGTCGACGAACTCATCGATATCGATGGCATGACAGAGGAACGCGCTTCGCAGCTGATCATGGCTGCGCGTGCTCCGATGATCGCCCGCCTGGAAAAGGGTGGCTAAGCGCGAGACCGGAAGCGTCCTGGACGGACGCCTCGAGGGAGGCCATGAGGTCTCCCGCCAAGGATGGAGGCAGCCGTACGGGTCATCGTCGGCACGTAAGGTTACGCGCGGGAACGGCGGAGAATAAAGAACGATGTCGGACGTCACAATCAAACAACTCGCCCATCAATTGGGCCTCCCGGTCGACAAGCTGCTTGGGCAGCTTGGCGAAGCCGGCATGAAATTCTCCGATGCGGAGCAGGTCATCAGCAGCACCGAAAAGGTGAAACTGCTCGGATTCCTGCGTCGCACGCACGGCAAGAACGACGCCGCTCCCGAGACGGACGAAACGGCGCCTCGCCAGATCACGCTCAAGCGCCGCACTGTCGGTGAGCTGAAGGTCAGCTCCGGCACGGGGCGTGGCGCTGGCGCGGCAAAGACGGTCAACGTCGAAGTTCGCACCAAGCGTACCTACGTCAAGCGCAGCACGATCGCCGAAGACGCCTCGCACGATCCGGAACGTGAGGACGCTGCGCGCAAGCTCGCCGAGTCGCACGCCCAGCGTGAGAGCGACGAGGCACAGCGCCGCGAGGAAGCCGAGCGTCGCCAGGCCGAGGAGGCCCGTCACGCCGCCGAAGCCGAGGCACGCCGTCAGGAAGAGGCGGCCGCCGAGGCACGTCGTCGCGCGGAGGCCGAGCAGGCCGCCGAACGTGCGCGTGCCGAAGCCGCACAGGCAGCAGCCCAGTCGTCGCCGGCAGCCGCCGATGCGAAGCCTGCGCCGACGCCCGCTGCCGCTCCGGTTGCGCCGCCCGCTCCGGTGACCACGTTCACTGACGAAAATGGCGTGACCCACCAGACCGGCAAGCTCGATACGCGCAAGCTCGGCATGATCATGCCGACCATCCATGAGCCGCGTAAGCGCGAGCGCGTGATTCCCAAGCCCGTTCCCGCACCGGCACCGGCGCCTGCGCCCGCACCGGTCGCGGCAGCGCCGGCACCGGCACCCGCTCCGCGTGCGGCCGCGCCTTCGCCGGCACCGCGTCCGGCCCCCGGTTCCGTGGCTGCTGCCAACGATTCGCGTGGTAACGCGCGTCCGAAGCATGGTGGTGGCGGCGGTGGTGGCGGCGGTAACAGCGGCGGCCCCGGCCGTGGCAACGACCGCGACTCCGGTGGCAAGCGTTTTGGCGGTGGCGAGATGCACCTGTCCGACGCCGACCGCGCGCGTCGTTCCAATGCCAATCGTCGTGGCGGCGGCAAGGTCCGCGGTCGCGCCGAGGCCCCGCGTGGCGGTGCGTCGTCCGGTGGTCCGCATGGCTTCACGCGTCCGACCGCCGCGGTGGTCCGTGACGTCGTGATCGGCGACAACAACCTCGTCACCGATCTCGCCCAGAAGATGGCCGTGAAGGGTGCCGAAGTCGTCAAGGCGCTGTTCAAGATGGGCGTCATGGCGACCATCAACCAGACGATCGATCACGACACGGCTGCGCTGGTTATCGAAGAGCTCGGCCACAACCCGGTTCGCGCCACCGATAACGATGCGGAAGCCGCGCTGCAGACGCAGACGCAGACCGCCGAGCTCGAAGGCGAGAAGGTCACGCGTCCGCCGGTGGTCACGATCATGGGTCACGTCGACCATGGCAAGACCTCGCTGCTGGATTACATCCGTCGCACCAAGGTCGCCTCGGGCGAAGCCGGTGGCATCACGCAGCACATCGGCGCGTACCACGTCGAAACCAGCCGTGGCGTCATCACCTTCCTCGATACCCCGGGCCATGCGGCGTTTACGTCGATGCGTGCCCGCGGTGCGCAGTCCACGGATATCGTGGTCCTCGTGGTTGCCGCCGACGATGGCGTCATGCCGCAGACCATCGAAGCCGTGAAGCATGCACGCGCCGCCAAGGTGCCGCTGATCGTCGCGCTGAACAAGATGGATAAGGCCGGTGCCAATCCGGACAACGTCAAGCAGGGTCTCGGCCTTCTTGAAGTCATTCCCGAAGAGTGGGGCGGCGACACGCCGTTCGTGCCGCTTTCGGCGAAGACCGGCGACGGCGTCGACGCGCTTCTCGATGCGATCTCGGCCCAGGCCGAAGTCATGGAACTCAAGGCGGTGGCCGATGGCCGCGCGTCCGGTGTCGTGATCGAATCCAGCCTCGACCGCGGTCGTGGTCCGGTGGCTACGGTGCTGGTCCAGCAGGGCACGCTGAAGAAGGGCGACTTCGTCGTCTGCGGTGTCGAATACGGCCGCATGCGTGCGCTCGTCGACGAAACCGGCAAGCAGGTCAACGAAGCCGGCCCGTCGATTCCGGTGCAGGTGCTGGGTCTGTCCGGCGTGCCGGAATCGGGTGACGACTTCGTCGCCGTGAAGGACGAGCGCCTGGCCCGCGAAGTGGCAGCCGAGCGTTTGCTCAAGCGTCGCGAAACCCGCCTGGTCAGCAAGTCGAACCGTCTGGAAGACATCATGGCCCAGATGGGCCAGGGTCAAGGCCAGCAGACCCTCAACATCCTCGTCAAGGCGGATGTGCAGGGCTCGGTCGAGGCACTGCGCGATTCGCTCACCCAGATCGGCAACGACCTGGTCAAGGTGAACGTGATCTCCTCCGGCGTCGGTGGCATCACCGAGTCCGAAGCCACGCTGGCGACGGCTTCCAAGGCGCTGATCATCGGCTTCAACGTCCGTGCCGACGCGTCGGCACGCAAGGTGATCGATACCAACGGCCTCGATGTCCGTTACTTCTCGATCATCTACGACGTCATCGACCAGGTCACCCAGGCGGCTACCGGCCTGCTGGGCATGGAGATCCGTGAAGAGATCATCGGTGTCGCCCAGGTGCGTGACGTGTTCCGTTCGTCGAAGTTCGGCGCGGTCGCGGGCTGCATGGTCATCGAAGGCAACGTCAAGCGCAGCAAGCCGATCCGCGTCCTGCGCGACAACGTCGTCGTCTTCCAGGGCGAACTCGAGTCGCTGCGCCGCTTCAAGGAACTCGTCGACGAGGTCCGCAACGGCATGGAATGCGGTATCGCCGTCAAGCAGTACAACGACGTCAAGGTCGGCGACCAGATCGAGTGCTTCGAGCGTATCGAAGTGCCTCGCACGCTGTAACCCGCGTCAGCTCGCCTCCCCGGTTCGCCGGGGAGGCTTTTTTCGTTAGTGCACCTATCAAAACTGGAGGCGGATATGCCGTCCCGTGATTTCAAGCGTACCGACCGCGTGTCTGCCCAGCTTCGCCGCGAAATCAGCGAACTGCTGCATGCCGCGGTGCGCGACTACGCGCTGCCTTCGGCCAGCGTGTCGGATGTGGAAGTAACCCGTGACCTCGATTGGGCGACCGTATGGGTCACCGCGCTGAAGCCGGAAGAATCGCCGGTGGTGATGAAGGCGCTGAAGGAGCTCGCTCCCGAGTTCCGTCATGCCCTGTCGAAGTCGATGATCCTGCGCAAGGTGCCCCAGCTGAAGTTCAAGTACGACGAGTCCGTCGATACCGGCGAACGCATCGAGCGCCTGCTGCGCGAAAATCCGGTTCCCCCGGCCGATCCGGCCGACGAGCCCAAAGAAGACTGAAGCACGCTCCTTGTAGGAGCCGATTCATCGGCGAAGCTCCTGTGGGAACCGCTTCAGCGGCGATGGGGGCTAGCTGCACGTTTGCCCGCTGCCGCGGGTTCGCCGGCATAGCCGGCTCCTACCATGCCCTGATCCGCCGACCTATCCATGAACCGCCGAACCTTCCGTGACATCCACGGCATCCTTCTGCTCGACAAGCCGCTCGGCCTGAGTTCCAACCAGGCCCTGCAGACGGCGCGCCGTCTCGTGGGCGCGGCCAAGGGCGGACATACGGGTAGCCTGGATCCGCTGGCCACCGGCCTGTTGCCGCTGTGCTTTGGCGAAGCGACCAAACTGGCCGGCTGGCTTCTTGGCTCGCGTAAGGCCTACGAGGCCGAAGTGCGGCTGGGTGTAACGACGACGACCGCCGACCTCGAAGGCGAGGTGGTCGAGACGCGTCCCGTTCCCGCGCTCGACGAGGCGACGATCGAGGCGGCCCTGGCGCCATTGCGCGGGCATATCGTTCAGATTCCTCCGGCTTACTCGGCGATCAAGCAGGACGGCGTGCCGCTCTACGTGCGTGCCCGTCGTGGTGAGGTCGTGGACGTGCCGGCGCGCGAGGTCGACGTCTACCGGCTCGACGTGATCGGGCGCGAAGGCGACACCGTCCGTTTGCTCGTGGAATGCGGGTCCGGCACCTATGTGCGCAGTCTTGCCGTGGACTTTGGCGCCCATCTCGGTTGTGGTGCCCACCTGACCGGCTTGCGCCGGCTCTGGGTCGAGCCGTTCATGGCACCACCCATGGTCACCCTGGATGAGTTGCGCGATGCCGCCGAGATCGGTCCGGACCAGCTGGAAGCGTTCGTGATGCCGGTGGACGCCGGCCTGACACATATCCCCCGGGTGGAACTGGACCCGGAGCAGACGCGCATTTTCGGCTTCGGCCAGCCGGTGCCGCTGGGGCAGGGCGCTGAACCGGGGCGTTGCGCAGTGTGGGGTGTGGACGGGCGTCTCATGGCACTCGGGGAAATCGCCGACGACGGCCTGCTCCGCGTGCTTCGGGGGCTCAACCTCCCGGCCGCTTGACCGGGCTTGTTGCCGCTACGCGCACGACGTTACAATAGAGTGCTCGTTTCATAGCTTTCAACACAATGCGAAGCTTGCGCAACTTCAGCGGACCGCTGAGGTTGCGCAAGCTTCGCACCCGCTTTTAAGGAATCGATTCACATGCTTACTCCCGAACAGACCGGTCAGATCATCAAGGATTTCGGCCGCAAGGAAAATGACACCGGCTCGACCGAAGTCCAGGTCGCCCTGCTGTCCGCCAACATTCTGCAGCTCCAGGATCACTTCCAGGCTCACAAGCAGGACCACCATTCGCGTCGCGGCCTGCTGAAGATGGTCAACCAGCGTAAGAAGCTGCTTGCCTATCTGAAGAACAACGACCTGGGTCGTTATCAGACCCTGATCGAACGCCTCGGCCTGCGCCGCTAAAACGAACCAGGACGAGGAGAACACGGTGGCGAAAGTAACCAAGTCATTCCAGTACGGTAGTCACGAAGTCACGCTGGAGACGGGCGAAATTGCCCGCCAGGCCTCCGGTGCGGTCATGGTCAGCATGGGCGGCACTGTCGTTCTGGTCACTGTCGTCGCTGCCCCCAAGGCGCGCGATGGCCAGGACTTCTTCCCGCTCACGGTCGACTACATGGAGAAGTTCTACTCCGCGGGTCGTATCCCGGGTGGCTTCTTCAAGCGCGAAGGCCGTCCGACCGAGAAGGAAACGCTTACCTCGCGCCTGATCGATCGTCCGCTTCGTCCGCTGTTTCCGGAAGAGTTCCGCAACGAAATCCAGGTCATCGCACAGGTCGTGTCGCTGAACCCGGAAGTCGACGGTGACATCCCCGCGCTGATCGGCGCGTCGGCCGCGATGCGTCTCGCCGGCGTGCCCTTCAAGGGTCCGATCGGTGCGGCTCGCGTCGGTTACGCGAACGGCCAGTACATCCTCAATCCGACCGCTGCCCAGCTCAAGACCTCGGACCTCGACCTCGTCGTGGCCGGTACGTCCAGCGCGGTGATGATGGTCGAGTCGGAAGCCAAGCTGCTCAGCGAAGACGTCATGCTCGGCGCGGTGGTGTTCGGTCACCAGCAGATGCAGCTCGCGATCGACACGATCAACGCCTTCGTCGCCGAAGCCGGCGTCAAGACGTTCAAGTGGGAAGCTCCGGTTGCCAAGACGGCCCTGTACGACGCGGTCAAATCCGCTGTCGGCAACCGCTTCACCGAAGCCTTCCAGATCCGCGACAAGCTTGCCCGTCGTGACGTCGTCAGCGCGCTCAAGAGCGACGTCAAGACGGCCATCGCCGCCGATGCCGAAGCCAATGGCTGGACCGATGCCGACATCGGCAACGCCTTCGGCGAAGTCGAGTACCGCACCCTGCGCGACGGCGTGCTCAGCACGAAGGTCCGCATCGACGGTCGCCAGCTCGACGACGTCCGCCCGATTTCGGTGCGCGTCGGCGTCCTGCCGCGCACGCACGGCTCGGCGCTCTTCACCCGCGGTGAAACGCAGGCCCTGGTCGTTGCCACGCTCGGCACGACCCGTGACTCGCAGCTCATCGACGCGCCGGAAGGTGAGTGGAAGGACACGTTCCTCTTCCATTACAACTTCCCTCCGTTCTCGGTCGGTGAAACCGGTCGCGTCGGTAGCCCGAAGCGTCGCGAAATCGGCCACGGCCGTCTCGCTAAGCGCGGCGTGCAGGCCGTCAAGCCGACGATCGAAGAGTTCCCGTACGTGATCCGCGTCGTCTCGGAAATCACCGAGTCGAACGGTTCCTCGTCGATGGCTTCGGTCTGCGGTTCGTCGCTGGCCATGATGGATGCGGGCGTCCCGCTGAAGTCGGCTGTCGCCGGTATCGCCATGGGCCTGGTGAAGGAAGGCAACGACTTCGTCGTGCTCTCCGACATCCTCGGTGACGAAGATCACCTCGGCGACATGGACTTCAAGGTAGCCGGTACCGCCGATGGCGTGTCCGCGCTGCAGATGGACATCAAGGTCGACGGCATCACCGAAGAGATCATGCGTTCGGCGCTGGCCCAGGCCAAGCGCGGTCGCCTGCACATCCTCGGCGAGATGGCCAAGTGCATCACCGAAGCCCGCTCGGAAATGAGCGAGTTCGCACCGCGCCTGCTCACGATCAAGATCCACCCGGACAAGATCCGCGAAGTGATCGGCAAGGGTGGCGCGACCATCCGTTCGATCACCGAAGAGACCGGTACCACGATCGACATCACCGATGACGGCAACGTGGTCATCGCGTCGGTCAACCGCGAAGCCGCCGAAGCTGCGCGCAAGCGCATCGAGCAGATCGTTTCGGACGTCGAGCCGGGCCGCATCTACGAGGGCAAGGTCGCCAAGCTGATGGACTTCGGCGCTTTCGTCACGATCATGCCGGGCAAGGACGGTCTCGTTCACGTCTCGCAGATCTCCAGCGAGCGCGTCGAGAAGGTCTCCGACAAGCTCAAGGAAGGCGACATCGTCAAGGTCAAGGTCCTCGAAGTCGACAAGCAGGGCCGTATTCGCCTGTCGATGAAGGCCGTCACCGAAGACGAGAACGTCACGGGCTAAGTCCAGCCGTAGCTGTTCCTCAAGAAGCCCGGCGTCTCGCGACGCCGGGCTTCTTCGTTTTGTGGGAGCCGATTCATCGCCGAAAAGCCAACAGGACGGCTTAGCCGCAGACCTTATCGCCGGCATAGCCCGCTCCGGCAGTTTCCTGAGACCCTCCACGCGGTACGATTAACCCATGTCCGATAAGCCCAACGATTTCATCGACCAATACCAGGCCTTCGTGCGCGCGGGGCTGGAAACCTGGTCGCGCCAGTTCGATCCCGCCAGCCAGGCGGCGCCCCCGTCCGCCGACATCATGGGGCGGATGTTCGGCGGCCTGAGTGGTTATGGCGACTGGATGCGCTCGATGGCCGCCGGCGAGCCCGGAGCGGCGCCGTTCGCCATGGGTGGCGTGCCGCCCTTTGGTGGATCAGTGGCAGCAGCTTCTTCACCCTACGGACCGCCGGGCGCCTTTCCGCCCGGTGCCGCGCCGTTCGGGTACGGCCCGCCACCGGGCGCGGCGCCTTTTGGCTATGGGCCGCCGCCCGGCGCCGAGATGCCGCAGCCGGGCACCGAGCAGTTCGACGAATGGGCACGGGTGGCGCGCGAGACGCTGTCGATGCCAGCGTTCGGCCTCACGCGCGAACAGCAGGAAGAGCAACAGGCGCTGTTCCGGGCCTGGATCGATTACGCCGAACATTACGCGCGGTTCCAGACCCTGCTGCAGGGCGTGAACGACCGCGCCGGCGCGGCGCTGCGCGAGCAGCCTGCACCGACGGACGCGGAGTCGATGCGTTCGGTCTATGACCGGTGGGTCAATCTCGCCGAGGAGAATTACGGCGAGGCAGCGTTATCCGACGAGTTTCGTGAGGTGTATGCGTCGCTAGTGAATGCACAGATGCGCTTGAAGGTGCTGCAGCAGAAGCAGGTCGAGCGTGTGACGAAGCAGGCCGGCATGCCGACGCGCACCGAAGTGGACAGTCTGGGTGAGCGGTTGCAGGCGATGCGGCGCGAGTTGCGGCAGATGCACGGCCTGGTCGCTGAGGTCGAAGCGCTTCGTGCGGAAGTGGTTGCGTTGAGGGCCGCTGCAGCGCCTATCGCCGCTGAAGCGGCTCCTACAGGGAAAGGGGCTTCTGGGAAGGTGCCTGCGAAGCCCGTGGTGAAGACGTCTGCAAAGACTGCAAAGACTGCGACGAAGGGTCGGGCGCGATGAACGGAAATCCGTTTTCGTTCGATCCCGAGAGCGCGCGTGCGGAAGTCGAAGCGTTCCGTCGCAAACTCGAAGCCGGGATGGAAACGCTCAAGCACATAGGCCCGATCGAACTCGGCACGACGCCGCGCGAGGCGGTGTACACCGAAGACAAGCTCACGCTCTGGCACTTCAAGGGTTCGAAGAAGCCGACGGCAAAGACGCCGTTGTTGATCTGCTACGCGCTGGTCAATACGCCGTGGATGGTCGATCTTCAGGAAGATCGCTCGATGGTGCGCAACCTGCTCGCGCAGGGCGAGGATGTATACCTCATCGACTGGGGCTATCCCGATGGCGCCGACCGTTGGCTCACCCTCGAGGATTACATCGACGGTTACCTGGATCGCTGCATCGACGTGATTCGCCAGCGCCACGCCGTGGCGTCGTTGAACCTGCTCGGCATTTGCCAGGGCGGGGTCTTCTCGCTCTGCTATGCCACGCTGCATCCGGAAAAGGTGCGCAACCTGGTCACTATGGTCACACCAGTGGATTTCCATACGCCGGACAACATGCTGTCGCACTGGGCGCGCAACATCGATATCGACCTGTTCGTCGACACCTATGGCAACGTGCCCGCGGATGTCATGAACTTCGCGTACCTCACGTTGAAACCGGTCCGCCTGAACCAGCAAAAGTACGTCGGTCTCGTCGACATTCTCGACAACCCGAAGGAGGTCGAGAACTTCCTGCGCATGGAAAAGTGGATCTTCGATTCACCCGATCAGGCCGGTGAAGCATTCCGCGAGTTCGCCCGCGATTTCTTCCAGAAGAACCAATTGATCAAGGGCGAAGCACACATCGGCGGCAAGGTCATCGACCTGAAGAAGATCACGCATCCCGTGCTCAACATCTACGCCGAACAGGATCATCTCGTGCCGCCGGCGGCGTCCACGCCAATGGCTGGTGTGATCGGCAGCAAGGACTACACCGCGCTCGCCTTCAAGGGTGGTCATATCGGCATCTATGTCTCGGGGCGAGCCCAGGCCCAGGTGCCTCCGGCGATCCACGAGTGGTTGGCGAAGCGCTAGCTCTCGTCACGCAAGGAAGGCTTTCCACGATGACCGCACGCCTGGCCAAGATCCTCTTCTCGCTTACGCTGGCGGCTTTCGCCCTGGTGGTGGCGTACGACAACCTCATCGACTACGGCTCAAATTTCGCCTTTGTCCGCCATGTCTTGTCGATGGATACGACCTTTCCGGATAACGCGTTGCTAGACCGCGCGATCACCCAGCCGTGGATGTGGCATGCGGGGTATCTGCTGATCATTACCGGGGAGGCGGCCACGGGGCTGTTGCTGCTTATCGGAAGCCTTGTCCTGTGGCGCGCTCGGCGGCAGTCGGCCGCTTCCTTTCAGGCGGCCAAATCATGGGTCGTCGCGGGTTGTGCCCTTGGCTTCGTCGTCTGGTTTTTCGGCTTCATGGTGATCGGTGGCGAATGGTTCGCCATGTGGCAGTCGAAGGTCTGGAACGGACAGGAAGGGGCGTTCCGGTTTTATATGGCGATCATCGGGGTGCTGGTTTTTGTCAATCAGGCCGACGGTGAGCTGGGAGAGCATCGCCGCTGAAGCGGCTCCCACAGGGGACGCGCGAGCCAAGGCCTACGC